>CAJQKF010000078.1 GCA_905478855.1 uncultured Gammaproteobacteria bacterium | reverse complement strand
GTAATCGAGTTGCTGGCTTGCCGGAAGTTTCAGCTTAATTACCATTACGTCGTGCGCACGTTTATCCATTTCACTCACGGCAAGGTAGAATCTTGATTTCGATATTAGCACTTGCTGCAAGCTCGGTGGCATCAATGGTAATATCAGACTGCGGCTTGGCTTGACACAGTAAAATCGTACCAGATTCTTTTTCTGCATCGGATAGCGCGGCTGTATCGGTGTTATAAATGATTTCGCCGTTGATTAACTTTGCCTTGCAGGTTCCACAGGTACCTCCACGGCAACTGTACGGAAATACGATCGACTGTCGAAGCCCGGCATCTAGAACCGTTTCGTCATCATTAGATTCGAAGCTACTGCCGCTTTTGGTGTTGGTGATTTTATAAACCATGTTGTTACAGCCAGATATAAAGAGTGTGCGCATTTTGCCAGAGCTAAGACCACTGGTACAACTATAAATTGAATAAGTTGGATGCCTGAATTACCAGAAGTCGAAACAACACTGCGTGGAATACAGCCATATCTTCAAAATCAGTGCATAAAAAACATCATTGTGCGAGATCGCAGACTGCGCTGGCCGGTCCAAGCCGATCTTGATCAGACCATGTCAGGGGCGTTAGTTAAGGAGCTGAAGCGTCGATCAAAGTACATTTTTGTTATCACCAGTCACGGGAGTTTGATCATTCATTTGGGAATGTCAGGGAGTCTCCGCGTTGTAGATGCTGATTTACAGGCGGGAAAACACGATCATGTTGATTTGGTTTTGAGTAGCGGCAAGGCCGTACGTTTCCATGACCCCCGTCGCTTCGGTTGTGTTCTCTGGACAGATGAGGACCTTGCTCTGCATCCTTTGATAAAGCATCTAGGACCAGAGCCCCTTAGTAGTGACTTTGATGGCGAATTACTTTACAGCCGAAGCCGTGGGCGCCAACTTGCTGTAAAAAACTTTATCATGGATGCAAAAGTGGTCGTAGGCGTGGGGAATATCTATGCCAGCGAATCTCTGTTTCGTGCGGGAATTGATCCTCGTCGAAGCGCTGGAAAAATTTCTAAAAAACGATATATTGAACTGGCCAAGAAAATACGGGAGACTTTGATTCGATCGATTGAACTTGGCGGCACGACACTGCGGGATTTTGTAAACCCGGAGGGTGCCCCGGGTTACTTTGAGCAAACATTACTGGTATACGGTCGAACTAACCAGCTTTGCCAACAATGCGATTCAGCTATTCGCCAAGTAGTGCTAGGCCAGCGTTCCAGCTTTTATTGCCCTACATGCCAACGCTAAATTTCTATTAGATATTATGCGTGTCTAGGATGCGCAGCATACGTCGTAATGGTTCTGCTGCCCCCCAGAGAAGCTGATCTCCAACTGTGAAAGCCGATAGATAGCCAGGACCCATAGATAGTTTACGCATACGTCCGATCGCAATATCCATGGTTCCAGTTACTTTTGTCGGGGTTAGATTTATCAGGGAGGCCTCGCGCTCGTTTGGCACCAAGTTTACCCATTCATTATGGCCAGCAATCATTTGCTCAACTTCATCTATAGGTAGATCGTCTTTTAACTTGATGGTAAACGCTTGACTATGGCAACGCATGGAGTCAATACGAACGCATAGACTTTCTACGGGAATAGTGTTTTCTGTGGTGTTGCCCAGAATCTTATTAGTTTCTGCGCCACCCTTCCATTCTTCACGACTCATACCGTCACCTAGGTCTTTGTCAATCCACGGCAGTAGACTACCTGCTAGTGGATAACCAATAACGGATTGTGGAGTGTCCTTCGATCGCATAGTTTGCGCAGCTAGATTATCAATCTTGAGAATAGAAGATCGTGGATCAGTTAATAGATCCGCGCAAGCGTCGCTAAGCGTAGCCATTTGGTTAAGTGTTTCGCGCATCGCCTGAGCACCTGAACCAGAAATTGCTTGATAGGTCATAGCAGAAATCCACTCGATCTGATCGGCAGCGAACAATCCGCCGAGAGCCATCATCATTAAGCTTACCGTGCAATTTCCACCGATAAAATCCAGCTGCCCGTTACTTAACCCCTGTTCGATTACTTTTAGATTCACTGGATCAAGAATAATTGTGGAACTAGATTTCATGCGAAGTGATGAGGCAGCATCAATCCAATAGCCGTTCCAACCTTGCTGTCTCAGTTTGCTGTGAACGTCAAGGGTGTAATCACCGCCTTGACAACTAACGATAGTATCAAGTGTGGATAGTATTTCGACATCGTAGGCATCAGCCAGTGGTGGGGTATCGCGGCCGATGTCGGGCCCAGCCTGTCCGGTTTGCGATGTGGTGAAAAATACAGGTTCCGTAATTAAATCAAAATCATTTTCTTCAAGCATACGCTGCATCAACACGGAACCAACCATTCCGCGCCACCCGACAAACCCAACCCGGTTCAGTTTCATAGCAATTTTACAAATATTAGTGTGGTTAAAAGAGAGGTGTATTTTGGCACACTAGCGATAGAAATTGGAGGAAGTAGATGCCAAAACTGATACGGAATTTGCGTAAACTGAGCTATTTTTATAGCCTTAATGGTTTTCTAGTACCCAATCAGACTTACAGGCACTTCAATAACATTGAGGGCTAGTCTAGCGCTAGAGTTTTCCTTACGCTGGTCTTCATGGCACTACCCGTGTCGCACATGTTTTCATCGCCTTGTCTACAGTGCTGCCTGAGAAGTTTTTTTCAGCCAGAAAGGCTAGTACCGAACTGATAGTCTATCCAAAATGGCGCCCATAACCTTTTGCCATTGTTCCAAGGCTCCGCTTTCTTCGAAAAGTGTTAGGCCGTGCTCGGTAATGCCGCCGGGTAGTCTAAGTTCATTGGCTAATGTTGAGATAGAGACGTCGTTTCGGTGTTGGCTTATTTCTCCTACTGACATGAATAATTCAGCCATTAGTTCGCGAGCTTCTTGTTCCGGAACATTATTGTCGCATAACCATTGTGTTGTGCCAGCCTTTAACGCTAATAGCCAACCATAGGTTGCACCGAGTACCGCGCACGATTCGAAGGCTTTTTCGTCGGGTAATGCAACCGGTTTCCCCAATGCGGACAAAAACTTCTCCGCTTCTGTGTGATGTGGATAAACTGGTAAAATGCTTTTTCCGATCATAGCGGAGTTGGTTGGCATACATATAACACTCTGGGCTGGCGATACTATGTTGTTTAATTCCTCTACAGATATTCCAGTAACAACAGAAATAATGATTTGATCTTCATCCCAAACGAGTTCTTTGAGGGCGTCAGTCAGTTGTGATGGCAGCATGGCCAACAGAACGAATTTACAGGAAGACACTACTTCTTGATTATTCGCCGCAATTTTGTGGCCATATTGCTTTGAAAGTCGAGCAGCACACTTTTCGTTCCTCGGTGATAGGATTGCCGTTAGCTTTGGATTATTAAACATAAAGCCATTAACTAAATGAACAGCAAACTCACCGGTGCCTATTACACCTAGATCGTATTTCATAATTTTACTCCAATATTTTTGAGAATTTTTTAAGAGCGATTGGCGAGATCGGATATTAGTTCGTCTACCGTAGCACAAGGAATTGCACCTGAGGTCCAGAGTGTTTCACTTACCTCCTGGGGTAGTTCGTCCAGAGTCGGATTAATGTCATCAACTTGATTTAACTTACCGCCGATATAAACCGGAATGTGAAGAAGGTCATGGAGAGACATGCAATCTTTAAGTTCGTTAAAGTAGCTTAAGGCGACACCATTGTAAGTACTTATTGCTATGGCAGTGCAGTGTGTGCGAATTACAGTCTGGATCAGCTCTTCGGCATCTGTGCATACCCCCCCGTCTTCTGTGTTAACCTCTAACTCTTCGAGTGACTTCATTACTAATAACTTGCCATACTCGTGAACATCGGTAGTTGCTACACAGACTTTATGACCGAATTGAATGATTTTGTTAACTTTAGTTTTCTCTGTGTTTTCGGCTACGGTTTGCGCATTTTTGTTTATTTCGCGCAGAGCACTTGCTTCGAAGATCGGTTCGTAAGGACCGTCCAGCTCAGAACGTCCCGGTGCAAATTCATGCTCAAGTCGACGTGCACCAATTCGTCGAAGTGCTAGTAGTAGTTCCAACGCGTTGGTAGTGTCAACGCCTGCCGCATCTAGTCCTGATATAACATTATTCTTAAAACGTGTTGCACCCTCAACTAATTCATCAGCAATACTTTCCGAGCTTTCGCAATCAAACAACGGCGCGTAACCCGCCGCATTTTTAATCAGTTGATTGGCAAATAAGTGAGCATCAATTATTTCGTCTATTGATGGAATCCTCTGGGCTTCTGTTACAGGCACGGGGTTGAGTGCATGACCTGTTGGTCTTGTTTGTTGGGCTAGAGCATCAACCAGTAAATAGCTACCAAGATTTGCGTAATTCATTGTCAAATCGTCACCATATATCGTGGTATTGCCATAAACCATGGTTCCTGGAGTTCGGGATACCGAAGCCAGTCCGCGTTGAAATGCAAGGCGTGCCAAAGGCTCGGAATAGGTATGTCCGTAGCAATGGCTGACGTTTCCTCCCAGAAGATCGTCAACAATATATTGTTCTAATAGCACCGCACCAAGTGCGCAAGCTATGTCAGTAAACAAGGCTGCAAATCCGTCGTCAAGATTGGAGTGTATTAGGATCTTACGTGACTGATTTGCACAGAGAAGAATAGCTTTAACGGTTTGTTCTGCGATAACTTGGTCATCGTTCCAGCCGGGTAACCTAAAGGTGAAAAACTGCCCTAAATTTCCGATGCTGGTAGACCCGGCATGTAATGCGGCAATCGTATTTTCCATTGCCGCTGGCATTCCCATAACAAAATCCCCAAAATGCGGAGCAACCGGTGCACTTTCTGTAAGCGCTTGATACTCTTCTATATGCTGAAGAATAAGACCGGTACCCCGGGAGAACTTTAATCGTTGTTCCTCAGGATAACCCATACTCCAGTCAAGGCATATTCCGTAACGGTCTACATTACAATGCTTATCCTGTAATTGATAGTATATTGAGCTGTAGGCGGTTTGGCTTCTCTCAAGGCTGCGGTATCCGATTTGCGCGTGGAGCATTACGCGGTTTTGTGAAATCTGGGTTTTCTTATAGTCGTACTCTGATTCAACATTATAGTGTTCTAGGAAAGCGCAATTACCGCTTATAGTACCGATAGACAATGCTTCAGCTCGAATTGCTTCAATATCTGGGAGGACTGTTTCGGAAAATATATGTTTTCGATGTAAAGTAATCATGGGTTCTACCTATTCTGAACATAATCGGTTATTTCGGCTGGTCCATTAAATGAAGAATCAGACCGGTTCTATACTTTAGCTAGGTATATAAGCTCTATTGCAATGAATTAAGAAATGCTGGATCAAGTTTGTCGGGCACCACTTTCCAAACCCCGTATAACGGTAAATTATCGATGACGGATTCTAGCCATGGATTATTACTTAGTTTTCCGCCATATAGTTTTTTACCGACTGAATGAAGTACTTGATCGTCCATTAGTACTCCCCAGTTATTGGTTTCATGCAGTTCGAAGGTGAAACCGCTTTCGCGTAACTTGCGTATGCCTTTACTAGGAATATTGATTTGCTTTAGTACGAATTCATTGCCACGGTATCGGGCAACACCTTGTTTAGTATCGAGTTGAAATTGATTGTTTTCAATTCTGTGCTCATTTCTTTTCAGCTGCAGAAATGGTTCATGGGCAAAATTTGGTCCGCTAGATTTTTTAAAATTCCAAGATCCAAATTTAAACCAAGGGGTGCGTATTTTATCGTAGTCAAGAAGCACATATACGGGGCGTCGTTCGGGAGGGAATAAGAATTCCAGCCATTTTTTCTGATTTTTTGGGGTTTGGATGCCGGAGCCCTGTAGAGTTGCGAGCGCTCCTTTGGGACCCGCATAAAAAACCCGCTTAATCATTAATACAGTCTTGTCCCAGTCGCCATTTGTTTGTTGATTAATCATTTGCAGGCCCTCCATTCCGCGTTGTGTGAAGAAACGAATGAAGTTTGCAGCGACGCGAGGGCTTTCTACGGCTAGCGGGAAACTCAGTACAAACAACATCTTGCCACTGTGATACGCACCATCGGCGAAAGTTCCCCGTTTCGCGTGGTACAGCAAAGGATATCCGTGTGACCAGTCCGACCATATGGCCGCATCTTTTGGAAGATCTGCATCTATTTGTTTAAATACCTGAGTCTGGTAGGGGAGTCTAAGAGGGTTTGTCTGATTGTCGCGATCATAATCGAGTAGCATTTGTCCGATGGCGAGCACAAAAACCCCCGCAGCCAATGGGATCGCAAGGGTGCTTTGGTAATTATAACTCCAGATGGTTTGCACAAGTGAGCCGATTCCTAGGGCGACAATTGGTGCCAGAAAAATCAAGAAACGCACAGCTGTCAATGATAGGCATCCGACTAGAAACGGGAAAACGAAAAACAGAGAGAGTTTGCGAAATCGGTATATAAAAATCAGGCCGCCGACAATTGATAAAGCGAAACCGATCCAGCCGCCCATTGTTTCTTGTGCAAGAATCGGGAAACTAGCGCCCATTTGTTCTACGACATTACTACCAGATGCCGGAAAAATGGATTCCTCTTTTTCATTTAGATAGGAAAATGTGGAGAAGAAACTGGTGATAGTTCCCGGTTTAAAAATAGCAATGAAGGTTGTGAATAGCGCTGTAATTGCCAGAATGCCGTTACGCTCTTTATTATCTTGGGTGTAGAAAACAATGGCTACTGCTATTGGTATGAGGAACGCGGCTAGTACCGGTGCGGAACCGAAATCCCACCACCATAGGAAGATCAGTTCGAATGCGAAGGCGGATGCAAGATAGTACCAGCGCCTTTGGGAGCGAGTGGTTGAAAACATCATGGCCGCCCATGCGATCATTAGTGGAAGTATTACTACTAGACTATCCGTATCAAACCATCCAAACGTGGAACGTTGCAAGAAATGCGGGGATAGCGCTCCAACAATACTCGTGCAGAAAGCCATAACTCTTCCGCCTAATTGGAGGCCGACAAGAAACAATGGAATGACGATAAATGAGCCTAATAGTGATGATAGCCACAATGCAATCCACTCTAATTTAATTCCGCTTATTAAGTGGATTTTACTAGTGATTATTGACAATAAGGGTACTGGACTAGGTCTTGGTTTTCCATAAGGAATCGTCCTATCTTGATCGACCAAAGCATAAGTGCGGTTTACCAGATCCCTAGCTAGATCCAGATAATAGTAGCCATCGACATTTAAAATGTTCGGCGTGTCTCCATGAAAGAATCTTTCTGGGTTTTCCGTCCAGTAACCGAAGTTGTCGATTCGCAGGAAAAGCGCTATAAAAAAAACTAAGAGCAATAACAACCATGTAATAAGTTGATTTGATTTACTAGTGTCGATGATTGAGTTTATGTTCAATTTTTATGCTTCAGAATAAGAGTTTTTGAGGATTGCGCGAGTTATACGTGTGGTACATTTTTATACAATAGTGTGTCGTGTGTAAGTATATTCACCGTTCCTTAGTGTTGATTTTGCCAAAAATTGGCAAAGTTTGTTCATTTAAATCATGATTTGATAGCAAAATAGTAAAGTTCTACGAGACATTTGGTGCATAAAAGATTAAACTCGGCCTCTCTCCTCCCCCCGTCGTCGCAAGACGTCATCAATTCGGTACTGTTCGACCATGTCTGACCAACAACCAGCCCCAGAAACGGGCTTTCGTCAATTTGCATTATCTCCTGAGCTGTTCAAGGCTATTAATGATGTTGGATACGAAGTTCCTTCCGCTATTCAGGAACAGGCAATACAACCTTTGCTAGAAGGCAGAGATGTACTCGGTCAGGCACAAACCGGTACAGGTAAAACTGCAGCATTTGCATTACCGTTATTGAGTCGATTAAATTTGAAACAATCGTCTCCGGGGTTGTTGGTTCTAACACCGACTCGTGAGTTAGCAATTCAGGTCGCTGAAGCTTTTCAGGTTTATGCCCGATATATGAAGGGATTTCAGGTGTTGCCTGTATACGGCGGACAACATATAGGTGAGCAGTTGCGAGCCTTGAGACGCGGCGTTAATGTGGTTGTTGGCACACCTGGTCGAGTCATTGACCATCTTAAACGTAAGACTCTTGATTTAAGCTCGCTCGAGGCCGTAGTCCTCGATGAAGCTGATGAAATGCTGAATATGGGGTTTCTTGAGGACGTCACCAGCATTTTGGAGAACACTCCCGATAAAAAACAAGTCGCTCTTTTTTCCGCCACATTACCACGAGATATTAAACGTATTTCCGAGCGATTCTTGGTCGACCCGGTGCATATTCAGATAAAGACAAAGTCGTCTACAGTTGATTCTGTTCGACAGCGTTACATAAAGGTGAAAACGGGTCGTAAATTAGAGGTTTTAACCCGTGTTCTAGAAGGGGAACAATTCGATGCGGTGATAATTTTCTCGAGGACGAAAACTGGAACGATGGAATTGTCCGAAAAATTGATGGCTCGAGGCTACAATTGCGGGGCGCTAAATGGCGATATGAATCAGGCCATGCGTGAAAAAACCATCGATCAATTGCGTCGAGGTAGTTTAGATGTGGTCGTTGCAACAGACGTTGCAGCACGTGGATTGGATATCTCGCGCATCAGTCATGTTATAAATTATGATATTCCCCATGATACCGAAGCTTATGTGCATCGAATCGGGCGAACAGGTCGTGCAGGTCGCAAAGGTGAAGCAATCTTACTGATTGTGCCGCGTGAATTGCATTTGTTGAAATTTATTGAACGACATATTCGGCAAACCATTGAACAAATGCAGGTGCCGACACAAGCCGAACTGTTGACACGTCGGGTTGAAGAATTTAAGGCCAAGGTTATCTCGGCAACGGCTGATCAAGAGTTGTCTTATTTTACCGCATTGGTTGAATCAATGATTAAGCCAGGGGAACTGGATTATCCTGAACTTGCGGCGGCGTTGGCATTACTTGCCCAACAGGATCGTCCACTGGTTTCTAACGGAGAGCCTGATAATCTTTCCATTGATGAAAGTAATACGCGTGATGATCACAGACGAGAAGGGCGCGGAGAAGGGCGTCGAAGTCGGGATAGAGAAGGTGGCCGGGACAGAGACAGTGGCGGTCGGGAGGCCTCGCGCAGAGATAAGCCGGGGCGCCGCGACAAGCAACCAGAACCTGGCATGCGTCGTTATCATGTTGGCGTAGGCCGGGACCACGGCGTTATGCCCGGAAATTTAGTGGGAGCTATTGCCAATGAAGCTCAGCTGCGCTCTAGACAAATTGGGCAGATCCATATTCATCAGCAGTTTAGTACCGTTGACCTTCCGGAGGACTTGTCCAAAGCCCAAGCTGAGCAGTTAAAAACCACCGTGGTGTGTAATCGTCCCCTCGCGCTCCGAGAATGGCGGGATGGCGGTGACGACCAATCAAGTCGGGGCGATAAGAGTTCAGCACGATTTGGCAAAGACGATGGAAATAGTCCCCCGCGTATTCGCAATGATAGGAGCAAGCGACGTCAATCTGCAGATAGCACGGCGTATGACGAAAAACGTAAGCCGAATGATGAAAAGCCGCCTGCGAGAACGAAATCGAAAGCTGATGCTGCACCGGACGATACTAAATTACGTTTAAAAACTAAGGCAAAACCGAAAGATAAGTCTAAAGTTAAACGTAAGCGCCCAAAATAAACGAGCGAGGATTCTGCCAAGCCGGTGAAACGAGGTAGCTGTACTATTTAGTTTATTGACTGAATCGAGCGGCTTTCTGTAATCCAGCGATTCATGCCGTGAAGTACATTATAGGCATTGGGATATCCGCCTTTATTAGCCAGCCAGTTAACCAGTCTGGCTGTTCTATTGCCACTCCGGCATATCAACGCAAATTCCTCATCGGGTGATACGTATTCCTTTAACTGTTGAGGAAAGCTCGCGATAAATTGTCCACGTTTGTCAAAAGCGGTTAATTGAATTGCGTTCGGTATGACGCCGGTAGTTGTCCATTCATCTTCTCGTCGAATATCGATCACCTTAATACGCGATTCCATTTTCTTTGCTAGTTCTTCGGTATTTAGACTTATAAAAGGAGGACTATTGGCTTTGATCAGTTGCACCTCGAATTTTAAATCTGCATTGGGTGGTACGAGTTTGCCAGCGCCTCGAGAACCATAGGCCAACTTTGCGGGTATGCTTAGTATTCGAATGCCGCCTTCCGTCATTCCCACGATACCGATATCCCATCCATGTATGACTTGTCCTACACTAAGTGTGAATTTGAATGGTTTGTCTCGTTCGTGCGATGAGTCAAATAAAGTACCATCTTTCAACCAGCCCCGATAGTGAACTTCAAGTTCAGCGTAAGGTTGTGCGGTTATACCTTTACCTGATCTTATATCTTCTATTTCTAAAGGCTGTGCGGCAGATATATTGGTTGAAATACCTGTTACGATAACGAGTAAAAGTATTGTAAAAAATGCGTTTCGAAATTTCATGGGAAGCAGCTGATGTCTTTTATAGGTGTAGTGATAGTGTGTTATCCAATGAATATAGAATCATTCTACGAAAGAATAGGGCTTTATGACCATACGATGAGGCTCTAAACATAGCATAGCTAAGCGGTCCAGTTTATTTCGATTAAGTCACCTGCTGTGTTAGCAGCTTTATTCTGACTTCACTCAAAAGTAATATTTCCGGGCTATCTGTAAAATGTTGTATAGTTCATTGTTCGACAAATTTGTGCTCGGGCGAAGAAATTACATTAACCCTACTTAAAAAGTTACTTAATTATGACTCAAGAAGTAATACTAACCTGCGCAGTAACCGGTGGTCACGCTAATCATAACAAGCACCCTGATTACCCGGTGACGCCGAAACAGATCGCACAGTCCTGTATTGATGCGGGTAAGGCTGGTGCCGCAGTTGCGCATATTCATGTGCGTAATCCGAACACGGGAGAGCGTTCTGGTGAACCATCTTTATTTGGTGAAGTGGTCGCCAGAGTGCGGGATTCTGGTTCGGACGTATTAATTAATTTAACGACGAGTGAAGGTGCAAGATTTGCTCCGGGTCCGGATGATGCATCTATCGGAGGACCGGGTACTACTTTAAAACAACCATTGGATCGACTGATTCAAGTGGAGGAGCAACGTCCTGATATATGTACGCTGGATGTTGGCACATTCAATTTTGGCGAAACCATATTCGTGAATACACCCTCTCATCTTCGAGCAATGGCCGAGCGTATAAAAAGTTTGGGTGTTAAACCTGAAATGGAAGTGTTTGAGCCGGGTCACATTATGTTTGCAAAGAAGTTGATCGACGATGGTTTGATCGAAGGGTCACCAATGTTTCAAATTTGTCTCGGTATCCCCCATGCTTCTCCGGCTACACCACGCATGCTACAACTGATGGTTGATCTCCTCCCGGATGATGCTAACTGGGCGGCGTTCGGAATATCGAGATGGGAGTTTAAAGTGGTAGCACAATCCGTCATCATGGGTGGCCACACACGGGTAGGGTTGGAAGATAATCTATATCTTAACAAGGGAGAATTTGCGACTAACGCCTTACTTGTTGAGAAAGCGGTGCGCATTATCCGGGAACTGGATGCTGATGTTGTCGATGCGACTCGGGCGGCAGAAATACTCGGAATAAAGCGTCGTTGAGTAAAAATTGATAACCACTTCAGTGTTGCTCTGCCATGAAATAACGGGGTATTAATTCCTACACAGGGAGTTCGTGGTGTAGGTGCGCGTGTCAGAGTGCTATTATGCATTGGAACCTGGAGCTATTCAGAATGATTAAGGTCTAGAGTATAAGAAATCTTAGTGACACCTTTTTTAGTTTTGATTTTCCGAATGATAATTTGTCCAATTTCTTTACTGTTGTTCAAATGTGTTCCACCACAACCACAACCGTCTGATTCATTATTTTCTAGCCAGACGAATCTCGACGTTTTACCCTGTGGTGAACTGAAACTCATCGACGCAGCCTGATCTGCGTTCAATTGTTTTGCATGTATATCAATACTGTCGTTTACCAGTTGGTTCGATAACTTTTCGATGGTTTCAGCCCAGTCACCAGCATTCTCCAAACTACCCTGATACTCGACATTGGCACCGTTAGTAAAGTGATAACCCTTAGTCGGTATTAGGTTGGTAAGTCCCGCCTTTCGTACCGCAATATCGATAAGGTGCCCGGCGCTATGTAATCTGGCATGAAGTATTCGCGCATTCTGGTCAATCTCTAGCCGCACGGTGTCACCATTGTTTATCGAGCCATGAGTAAATTCCCCAAAATGATAAATAATTCCGTTTTCATTTAAACGTGTATCGGTGACAACGAATTCACCGGTTTCAGATTTAACAATTCCTGTGTCAGCCGGTTGACCCCCTCCCTGGGGATGGAAAACAGTGCAATCTAGAACCAGCGCCACTCCTCGTTCCGTATCCAGTATCTCGATTAATTTTGCGGACGATTGGAAAAGGTACGTATTTTCTAGATAGTCTAAACGAGTCATGATTGATTTTCCTCGAGATAATTTTGATCGATTTCTGGTAATGGTTGATTTGCTATTGCTGCCTCAAATGTTTTAAGACGCTTATATATAGAAAGCAATTCAACAATAGTTGTCCACGAGTTAACTAAGTATTGAAAGGAGTTTTCAACTCGGCCAAAAGCCCGAATGATTTGTTGCATAACTCCAAGCGTAAACCCGGCCGCCAATATTGTGGGTGCCAGTGCGATATAAGGTATTAGTACACCAATTTGTAAGTAACCATAGCGAACTACATTGAAATAGAGATAATTCAAATAAAGCCTAAAATAGTTGGTTCGTACATCTTCAAATAAATCCTTAACCGTAGGTGGTTGAGCGCGATCGGCATTGTCCTCTCCATATACCAATTCTTTTCGGTATGCTGCTTCTACACGTTGATTGCGGAACTCGAGTCCCGGTAGTTTGATACCGGCAATTGCAAGTAGGGTGGTTCCAAAAATTGACCAGATAATGGCGACGAAAACCAGTGCTTGGGGAACTGCGCCTATGACGGGAAGCTCGGTTACATACGATGACAATCCCCACAGGATAGGCAAGAATGCTATGAGTGTCATTGCTGCATCAATTAGGCTAACGCCGAGGTTTTCCATGATTGATGCAAAACGCATGGTATCTTCCTGCACCCGTTGTGAGGCACCTTCAATATGCCTTACACGTGGCCACAGACTCATGTAGTAATTATTAAGAGCGGTTCGCCATCTAAAAATATAGTGACTTACAAAAAACCGCGTAACAACGGCAACCGTTATTGCCACAAGTGCTATTTTCCCAAACGTTAATAATTGGCTGTAATATAGGTCGGTCGACACGCTGTTGGGTTCGGCGAGCGCTTTTTGTATCATGTCGTAAAACGAGCCAAACCACTTATTTATCATTACATCGAGTTGTACCTGAAACCAAGTAATGAATATGATAGCTCCAGATCCAAATATAGACCAACGCGCCCATTTGTGGGGTGAACGAAAGTACCAGAAACACATGAAAGCCATATAGCAGAAGATCAAGTACTGATAGAACCAGAATGTTTCTGCTGCAGATTGAGTTGCTTCTAAATCTTCAGTATCGGGTAAAAACCCGTAGCCGACCAAGCCACCAATACTCAGCGTTGAGCCCAGTTCGCTACCAGTCAAAAACCATGCAACAACCGCCGTTATAGACCATATAAGAAACGAGAGGAAAAATAGTTTTGGATTGGGGAAAAAGGAATGAAACACAACGGTGACTCCGTTTGTAGTGGTTGGAACGTGAGCGATTATACCCGTAGAAAAATATTATGATGGCTTGATAGGTGATCAGTTCATTAAATTGCGAATTGTTAAACTTTCAACGACAAATATTTTGCGTCATAAAAAACCCGGCTTGTTTACACATAACCGGGTATAAAAAATTCGGAATTAGAAGGTTATCTAACCAGGTTCGGTGAGTGGTCCTGCATCAAGTAACTCCGCACCTGCTGGGGTGTCTGAGTATTTTTCGAAATTCTCTATGAATAGCTGAGCGAGTTTCCTCGCTTTATCATTCCATTCCGATGAATCAGCATAAGTATCTCTTGGATCAAGAACACTAGAATCCACGCCCGGCAGAGAAGTTGGCACTTTAAGGTCGAAGTAAGGAATCTGCTTAGTCTCGGCTTTCTCAATTGACCCATCGAGGATCGCGTCAATAATGCCGCGGGTATCTTTTATTGATATGCGTTTTCCGGTGCCGTTCCAACCTGTATTTACCAAATAGGCTTTTGCATTTACGGCTTCCATTTTCTTAACTAATTCTTCTGCATATCGAGTTGGATGTAAGCTTAGAAATGCGGCGCCGAAACATGCTGAAAAAGTAGGTGTTGGTTCAGTAACTCCGCGCTCTGTTCCTGCTAGCTTTGCGGTAAAACCGGATAAAAAGTGATATTTTGTTTGTTCCGGGGTTAGTGAGGAGACCGGCGGTAAAACACCAAAAGCATCCGCCGATAAAAATATAACTTTACTGGCATGCCCTCCTTTGGATACTGGTTTAACTATGTTGTCGATATGATAGATCGGATAGGAAACACGGCCGTTTTCAGTCTTGGATGCATCGTCATAATCGACTATGCCGTCGTCACTTATCATTACATTTTCAAGCAGAGCATCCCTTTTAATAGCGCTAAAAATATCGGGCTCGGCTTCTGCGCTTAGCCTGATAGTTTTTGCATAGCAACCGCCTTCAAAGTTGAAGATGCCGTCGTCGTCCCAACCATGTTCATCGTCACCGATTAACTGTCGTTTCGAATCAGTTGATAAGGTTGTTTTGCCTGTACCGGATAGTCCAAAGAAAATCGCGGTATCACCATCCTCACCCATATTTGAAGAGCAGTGCATGGAAGCCATGCCGCGCAGAGGAAGTAGGTAATTCATAAGAGAGAACATACCTTTCTTCATTTCGCCGCCATACCAAGTTCCACCAATAAGTTGTATTTTTTCGGTGAGATTGAAAGCCACGAAATTTTCTGAATTTAGGCCCATGTCTTGCCAGTTTGGATTGTTGGTCTTGGAGCCATTAAGGACGACAAAATCTGGTTCAAAGGTTTTTAATTCTTCTGCAGATGGTCGGATAAACATATTTGTAACGAAATGAGCTTGCCAGGCAACTTCCATTACGAATCGAATGCTTAAGCGGCTTCCGACATTAGCGCCACAATAGGCGTCAACAACAAAAAGCTTTGTATTCGAAAGTTGTGTGGTTACTAGAGATTTTAATGTTTTCCAATGTTCTTCAGATAATGGCTTGTTATCATTTTTGCCTTGATCTGACCACCAGAAAGTATCCCGAGTGTTGTCATCTCGAACAATATATTTGTCTTTTGGGGAACGCCCAGTGAATACTCCGGTATCTACAGCAACTGCGCCACTTGTCGAGACAATACCTTTCTCGAAACCACTTAATTCCGGACGGGTTTCCTCTTGGTAAAGGGTTTCGTAATTCGGATTATGTAGGATTTCGACAGTATCCGTAATTCCGAGTGAAATAAGATCGGGGGTTGGTTGCATAGTAATAATCCGAAGTAATGAGTAGCGTTTTATCGTGATAATAAAAATTTATCATAGGTATGCAATTAGATGCATTTTGTTTGTCATGCGTCGATTCTACCTGATATTGATAAAATGTTAAGTAGATGTGGTCTTACTAGATACGAAATAGCCTGTTGCGAGAGTAGTTTTTGGCATACTGTCGATAACGTATTCACTCTGGAATACGAATCTTTGTGCCTACTTTGTCTAAAAAGTACACCGCCTGTGGTGTGAGACAACTGCTTGCTTGATAGTTATAACCGCTGTAATTTACTATCTTCAGAAGACTAACTAAAAATTCAATAAAATCAATTCTCAGACCCTGTCTGCTGTTTATCTGAGTCACATTAATAGAGTTATTACTTGATGAGTATCGTATGTTAATCCAAACACGGAATACAACAATACGTCCTACCGGTAGATTAGGCGTACTATCACAGACTGAAATTGAACGTTTGACCGATAGCCGTCACAGTAAGTTGCACGATCTATTTAGAACGTGCTGTCTGGCAGTAATGAACTGTGACAATGAAACAGATGATCCACGGTTGCTTCTGCAGCAATACCATTCTTTTTCGGTAGCGATTATTTCTGAGGAGCGCGGAATTAAACTTTATTTAGAAAATGCGCCTGCCAGCGCTTTTGTTGGTCGTCGAATGATTAGAGGCATCAGCGAACATATATTCGCCGTATTACGGGATATTGTTTTTAGTCATGATGATGTATTTAGTAATGAATCTTTAGACCAATCAAAAAGTTACGGTATTACAGATTCGGTGTTTCATTTACTGCGTAATGCAGGTATCACAGAGCCGGTGACTCATCTACGTTTGGTCGTATGTTGGGGTGGGCATTCGATTTCTCGAACAGAATACGACTACACTAAAAAAGTAGGATACGAGCTTGGACTTCGCCGGTTGGATGTGTGCACTGGATGTGGTCCGGGGGCAATGAAAGGCCCAATGAAGGGTGCGACTATTGGGCATGCGAAACAAAGAATTCAGAACGGACGTTATCTTGGAATAACAGAACCTGGGATCATTGCCGCAGAGTCACCGAATCCAATCGTTAATAATCTAGTTATTCTTCCTGACATTGAAAAACGCCTTGAGGCCTTTGTGCGTTTGGGGCACGGAATCATTGTGTTTCCAGGAGGGGTGGGTACGGCGGAAGAAATACTCTATTTGCTCGGTATTCTGTTACATCCGGAAAATAAGGAAATGCCTTTTCCTTTGGTATTTACCGGCCCGGCGAGTTCGAAGGAATACTTTGAAAGTATTGACCGTTTTCTTCGGGTGGCATTAGGCGATGATATCCACAAATACTAT
>CAJQKF010000077.1 GCA_905478855.1 uncultured Gammaproteobacteria bacterium | reverse complement strand
TGTTCGGCATAAGTACCACATACCGTCCAGCAAGGCTGATAAATGTGGTCAGAGCCGCACCTTTGGTGCTTCGCTCATCTTTATCTACTTGAACGATTAGTTCCTGGCCTTCGCTAACAACATCTTCAATTTTTACTTGGGCCATCGGTGTCGATGACGGAAAGTTTTGAAAATAGCTACGCGAAATTTCTTTTAAAGGAAGGAATCCTTGACGGTTCGCGCCATATTCTATAAATGCAGCTTCCAAACTTGGTTCAACACGAGTTATGCGTCCTTTGTAGATATTTCCTTTCTTTTGTGCCCTTACAGCGGATTCGATATCAAGATCGAGAAGTCGTTGTCCGTCAACGATGGCCACCCGAAGCTCTTCCGGATGGGTTGCATTAAACAGCATGCGTTTCATAAATGTTGTCTCCGACCAATCACAGCCGAGACCTACTGTGCCTTTGTGGCAACAGACTATAGCCTAATTAGGTATTCAAATAAGAATACTCTTCTTTATAATACTTTATTATTCAATAAGTTATAATAAATTTTTCTCACATTATCGTGGATAAGCAAAATTCTATCTGTCGCTGGTTACACTAGTAAGTTCCAGCCATTGGGTCAAACTATTTGAGTTCCTAACAAAATGGGCGAGGAACATTAGGCCCTGTCTGATGGTGAGTACTACCGGTTCTCAATGCGTCTCGGCATCGTTTAAAGTGAAAGTGTCTTTGCATCTTTCTTGGCGTGGGCAAATGCTACCTAGTGTGGTAACTTCTATCGCTGTATTCCATTAAACCGTTTCCTATCGGGAATTCCCGAAACTAACCGATCAGAATTTACGTACTTTTTCTGAGAGAGTTCAGTAATAGTTATAAAGTATTGAACTCCCTTCATGAAAACATTTCAGGTTGCTTTGTTACTTCTGCAAACCTGATACAAAATATAACAATTCCGTTTGGTTGTGGCAATCTAAATGTTTGTAATTAAGGATTTTTTCTGCTTTTTTTGGGTTTTTTGTGCAAGATATTATCGTCTATTACAATTCTGTTTTAATTTTTCTGCTGCGGTTCAAATTCTGAAATGACTAGCTCCCCATTAATTCGACAATCGGTTGTATATTTTGAGGCCAGTTCTGATGATGACGGTCAACGATTGGACAATTTTTTAATGTCGAGACTTAATAAATTGCCTCGCTCTCATCTCTACCGAATTGTTAGGACCGGGCAGGTTCGGGTGAATGGTGGCCGTTGTAAAATTTCGACACGAATTTGTGCGGGAGATCGAGTAAGGGTGCCGCCACTGAATTTACAAGTTCGCGAATCGAAGGTCGCGGGAGTTGAGCAATTAAAATTGCTTGAAAGCGCTATTATTTACGAAGATGAGCACATTGTGGCGATAAATAAACCCAGTTTGTTTGCAGTGCATGGCGGAAGCGGGATAAGGATGGGTATCATCGAAGTACTAAAACAAGTGCCGCGGTTCTCCGATTATTTGGAATTAGGCCATCGACTTGATCGGGAGACATCGGGAACGCTCATTATGGCGCGAAACCGGAAGGCTCTAACAGGCTTGCACTCAATGTTTCGCAGGGATCAATCTGGAATGCTAAAAACCTATCATGCGCTTTGCCTTGGTAAACTGCCACAAAAGATACAGGATGTCGGTGCATCAATTCTGCGGGTTAATAATAGTCAAGGACCTAAGTGCGTAGTCGATTCTGACGGACAGGTCGCCCATTCTACTTTTATTGAGGAAGAAAGCTTTGAAGAGGCCTGCCTTGTGAAAATTCAGCTGCATACCGGTCGCACACACCAGGCACGGGTGCATGCGTCTTACTTAGGAATACCAATACTGGGCGATTCCATGTATGGCGATTTCCCTGCCAATCGTCGATTTAAGCGTATTGGTTTGAATCGATTATTCCTTCACGCAAGTAGTCTTCAAATTGTGCATCCCGTTAGTAAGAAGAAGATGTGTCTGCTCTCACCGTTGCCTGAAAAATTACAGATGGTTCTGCAAAACCTTCGTTTGATTCATCAATAGACGACGTTAAAAACCTGATTGCTTATCTAGATTTCCGCAAATAATCACCCTATCTGGCCGTCAATCTATTGATGAAAAAAAATATTACAATTTTTTAGTGCGCGTTAGAGGCCAAAATAGTGTACATAGTTTCTCTTGTCCCAACGTTCAACTCTAAATTAACTGGGTTGTCGTTCTCGAATTAACTTCAAAGCGACCTAAATATGGCTGATACCGGGCTCGAAACACTAATTTCAGAAGTATTAAAAGAATACAAGCGTTACCGTCGTCAGCGATGGATTACTCGCGTAATATTTATGTTGCTGCTAGCGGGTGTATTAATTTACCCCATGGCTCAAAATTTTGAAATGGAGCCGGTCGAACATGCAGCGATTGTAGATTTACATGGTGTTATAGGTCTTGGCATGGATGCTTCGGCTGAGCGTGTAAACGACGGTCTTCGGGAAGCGTTTGACAGCCCTAATGTGAAAGGGGTTATTTTGCGGGTGAACAGCCCGGGAGGCAGTCCCGTTCAGTCTCGACGGATTAACCGTGAATTGGTTCGTTTAAAAGCAGAAAACCCGACTATTCCGGTTTATGTGGTCGTAGACGAAATTTGTGCGTCCGGTTGTTATTACGCAGCAGTGGCGACAAATGGAATATATGCGGATCCTGCGAGCCTTATTGGTTCCATTGGTGTTCGTATGGATAGTTTCGGGTTTGTTGAAGCGATGAAAAAAATCGGCGTTGAGAGACGATTATTTACTGCCGGTGACAATAAGGGCATCCTCGATCCGTTTCAGCCGTTATCCGCAAAAGATCAAACGTTTGTATCTGAAATGTTGGCAACTGTTCATAGGCAATTTGTGGATACAGTGCGAGAAGGGCGCGGTGATCGACTGGCAGGTGAGGATTCTGAGTTGTTTAGTGGTCTATTTTGGTCCGGTGAAAAAGCCCTCGAATTAGGGCTTATTGATGGATTGGGCGATATACGATATGTTTCTAGAGAACTTATTGGCACGGAGAATACAGTTAATTACACCCTCGGATTTGATCTGGTAGAACAACTGAGTCGAGACTTTGGTGTCATAGTATCGCGCTTTGCAGCAAGCCTAAGAACATCAACCGGATGGCGTTTGGAGTTCTAGTAAAGACAATATTCTTCGTTTTCGAGCATTGCGCACAAATAAATGACAGGTAATCCGATTAAGGTATTTGGATCATTGCCGCGCATCCATTGCAATAGGTTTATGCCCGGTCCTTCGGCTCTTAAAGCGCCGCAACAATCTAATGGTTGTTCTCGCTTAACATAGCGTTCAACCGTTTTGCGATCTAAGGTTTTATATTTTATTCGGTAATGATCAACGTTACTTTGAAGGCGTGATGATTTTGTGTTGAGTAAGGCGACGCCAGTGCTCAACGTAACTTCCTGACCGGAATGCACCATGATTTGCTCAACGGCCTCGGTTAGGTTATCGGGTTTGCCTAATATCCCAGCGGGACCACTAACCACTTGATCGGACCCGATGACCAGCGAGTTTTGGTAAACGTCTCTTGCGCTCAGGGCTTTTTCTTCCGCAAGACGTTTAACCAGTTGATCTGCGCTCTCAGAATCTGCTGCATATTCGTCAATATTTGGAGAAAATTGTTCGAACTTGACACCGATTCGAGACAGAATATCCGCTCTATATTTAGACGATGAAGCGAGAATTATT
Source organism: uncultured Gammaproteobacteria bacterium (assembly GCA_905478855.1). GTDB lineage: Bacteria > Pseudomonadota > Gammaproteobacteria > Arenicellales > CAJQKF01 > CAJQKF01. The sequence continues at coordinate 11,609 of CAJQKF010000077.1, read as the reverse complement.
CGAGTGTTCGTTTTTTCCATAGTTATTTTCTAAAATCAGGTGAATAATTTGCTTAATTTATATCATTTTACGACTAAATCTTTGTGGGAGAGTATAATCAGCATATTAACCATTAAGAAAACCAATTAGCCCTTTGACATAGCGGGCCCATCTCTATATTATTCGGCGGTTTTTTATGTTGGCCAAAACTGGCCAAATTCCTACTTACAATGTTCACAGGCTTCCGGTCATTAACCGGGTCTAAAACATACCTTTGCGAGTATCAAAATGGCTGTCCAAAAAAGTCGAAAAACCCCTTCTAAGCGCGGTATGCGTCGTAGTCACGATGCTTTAGGAACGTTTACCCTGTCCGAAGAAACCACCTCTGGTGAATTACATCGGCGTCACCATGTGTCGGCAGACGGTTACTATCGTGGTCGCAAGATGATCGCAGATAAAGAAGTTGATATGTCCGAATAAAGGCTCAATGAAACGGCATTGCGCTATGGTTAAGTAGACGAATTCGACAGTGACAATCACTATTGCGGTCGACGCCATGGGCGGCGATTATGGACTGGATGTCACAATACCGGCAGTACAAAAGGTGTTGGATGCGCATAGATCCCTGCGTTTAGTCGTGGTCGGTGATGCGGATAAAATTTCAAGGGCCATTGACTCGCTGAATATTAGTTCGTCGTCGATTAGTCGATTGGAGATTATTCATGCCAGTCAGATCGTCGCTATGGATGAACCGCCAGCATCTGCCTTACGTGGTAAGAAGGATTCTTCAATGCGTATTGCGATCAATAGTGTTAAGGACGGAAAGGCGGATGCCTGTGTTAGCGCTGGTAATACGGGAGCGTTAATGGCAACGGCGAGATTTGTGTTGAAAACCCTTCCAAGTATTGACCGACCAGCAATAATGGGCACATTACCGCGGCGACAAGGACACGTTCACATGCTGGATTTGGGGGCGAATGTCGATGTGACTCCCGAGATGCTTTTGCAATTTGGAATCATGGGCAGCACCTTGGTTAAACAATTGGAAAGTAAAGCCAGCCCGACAGTTGGATTGCTCAATGTTGGTGTTGAGGATATTAAGGGAAATACCATCATTCGTGAGGCTGCAGAGCTTTTCAGATCAAGTGATTTAAATTATCAGGGATTCGTTGAGGGGGATGATATTTTTAATGGAAATGTCGACCTAATCGTATGTGATGGATTTTCTGGTAATGTTGCACTTAAAACCAGTGAAGGTTTAGCGCAAATGGTCTCTGCAATAATGCGCGAGGAGTTTGGTAGAAGTTTTCTAACTCGAATCGCCGGGCTTTTGTCTATTCCAATTCTGAAGTCAATGAAAAAACGCGTTGATCATCGGCGGTATAATGGTGCAAGCCTGTTAGGTTTGCGAAAAACCGTTGTCAAAAGTCACGGTGGTGCCGACGTTCTAGGATTTTCAAAAGCCATTGAAGTCGCGATTGCAGAAGTAAAGAGCGATGTTATCGATCATCTTGAAGTTGCCCTAAGTAAACCGCTGGAGTCAGCATCTTGAGTGATCTATACGGGCGTATAATTGGTACAGGTTCGTATTTACCTGAACGAATAGTTACCAATGCAGAACTTGAAAAAACCGTCGATACCACAGATGAATGGATCGTCGCACGAAGCGGAATTAAGCAACGAGCGATTGCTGCCGAAGGCGAATTTACCAGCGACTTGGCTTATCAGGCTGCGGCAGAAGCGATTAAATCTTCCGGTATTAATAAAAGCGATATAGATTTAATTATCGTGGCCACGACCACTCCAGATCTGGTGTTTCCCAGTACGGCAACGATTGTACAGACGAAATTAGGTCTGGGCGGATGTGCGGCTTTTGACGTTCAGGCTGTTTGTGCAGGTTTTGTCTATGGTTTAGATATAGTAGACAAATATATTCGCAGTAATTCCTGTAAAAATGCGTTGATAATTGGTGCGGAAACGTTTTCAAGAATTATCGATTGGACTGACCGAACCACCTGTGTTTTATTCGGCGATGGTGCGGGTGCAATGATTGTTCGAGCGGACAATGTGCCAGGGATTTTTTCTTCTTCTATTTATGCCGATGGCGCCTTTAAGGAGCTGCTGTGGGTTCCTTCGGGAGTTTCAACAGCGCTTTCTGAATTAGAAATGGGTCGTGCTTTTACGAAAATGAAGGGTAATGAAGTGTTCCGCTGGGCGGTTAATACAATGAGTAACATTGCCGCAAAAACCTTACGCGATAATGACATGGATGCGTCTCAATTAGATTGGGTAGTGCCTCATCAAGCGAACATTCGAATAATACGAGCGATCGCAAAAAAACTCAGTTTGCCCATGGAGAAAATGGTGGTAACCGTTGCAGAACATGGCAATACATCGGCAGCATCTATACCGCTGGCATTCGATTATGCCCAGCGAGATGGGCGACTAAAATCGGGTGATATCATACTTCTAGAAGGCTTTGGCGGAGGCTTTACCTGGGGCTCAGTTCTATTAAAATACTGACCACGGGTGTATAAACTCTCGACACTAAATATTAGCAACTCGGAATAATCTGAATATGTTTACTTTAGAAAATCAGGTGTGTCTGGTTACAGGGGCGACACGCGGCATTGGTGCAGCAATTGCTGATGCTATTGGTAATGCAGGCGCGACCGTAATTGGTACAGCTACCAGTGAATCCGGAGCTGAAAAGATCTCCGAGAGATTTAACAATAATCAAATTTCTGGATTTGGCGCACAACTGGATGTTCGTGACATCAAAAGTATTACCGAACTGGTAAAGGATATTGGTGAGCGTTTCGGCGGTGTAACCTGTTTGGTAAATAATGCGGGTATTACTCGGGATAATTTACTGATGCGTATGAAAGAAGCCGAGTGGGACGATATAATGGATACCAACCTGAAATCGGTGTTTAGTGTTACTAAAGCATGTCTTCGCGGTATGACCAAATCTCGCTACGGACGGATTGTTAATATTGGTTCTATCGTAGGAACAACCGGAAACCCGGGACAAGCAAATTACGCAGCAGCCAAAGCCGGCCTCCTTGGCTTTACCAAGTCGTTGGCGCAGGAGTTAGCGGGTCGCAATATACTGGTAAATACAGTAGCTCCAGGATTTATTCAAACGGATATGACCAACGCGTTAAGCGATACACAAAAGGAGAAGCTATTAACAAGTGTGCCGTTAGGGCGTTTGGGTAGCCCGGCAGACATAGCTAATGCCGTATTATTCTTATTGTCGCCTGCTGCAGACTATATAACTGGACAAACTTTACATGTTAATGGCGGCATGTATACCAGCTAAATTTGCTTTCTAAGTAACGACTTTATTTGACTAGATAGACTGTATATCTAAATCTAAATACTAGATTTCTTATTTATGTATATGAAATTTAAGTAGTTTTTATCAATTTGTCTGAAAGCGGAAACATTCGTATCGCAGTGGACTTGGTTGTGTGAAAAGTGTTAACTTTGCGCTCCTGACATAAGTCCAAAATATAGTGTCGAACACTATTGATATTTACTCTGACAATCAGACTTAATTAATCCTTTACTGGAGGTTTTTACCAAAATGAGCAGCATTGAAGAACGCGTCAAGAAAATTGTCGTCGAGCAACTTGGCGTAAGCGAAGATCAAGTAACATTGGATGCATCCTTTGTAGATGATCTCGGTGCGGATTCACTCGATACGGTTGAACTGGTCATGGCTTTGGAAGAAGAATTTGACACTGAAATTCCTGATGATGAAGCAGAAAAAATAACCACTGTGAAACAGGCTATTACGTTTATTAACGAAAACGCATCAGCCTAAAAAATTGTAGTAGCCATCTGGGTTTGGCAGGTCTTGTATAATATAGAAAAAATATTTTATTTGATCTGCAGTTATCCTTAACCTGATGAAATAGTATGCAGTTTCTTGCATTGTGCCGGGTGATAATTCACCGGCACTATTTGCGTCTATCTCCTCCCTGACATAGAAACGAATCAAACATGAGCAAGCGTCGCGTTGTAATTACCGGTCTGGGAATGGTCACGCCAGTTGGAAACGACTGTGAAACTTCCTGGCAAAGCATGTTGGATGGAAAAAGCGGAATTGACAAGATTTCAGCTTTTGATGCCACCGGATATCCATCGGAAATTGCCGGCGAAGTGAAGTCCTTTAATGGTCAGACCCATTTGACCGGCAAGGAACTTCGAAAAATGGACCGCTTTATTCAATTGGGTATGGTCGCAGGTATCGACGCGATTCGTGATTCGGGTCTTGAGATTGATGAATCGAATGCGGATATGGCAGGTGTTTATATCGGTGCGGGTATCGGTGGTGTAGGTTCAATAGAATCTACCTCCCAAATATTGCATACGAAAGGCTTTCGAAGGGTCTCACCATTTTATATTCCTATGAGTATAATTAATATGGTTTCCGGTAATCTATCGATTATGCATGGACTTCGAGGCCCTAATCTAGCTTGTGTTACGGCATGTACCACAGGAACTCATGCCATTGGTGAAGCCTCCCGCATGATCGAATATGGTGATGCGGATATCATGGTGGCAGGCGGCACTGAAGCAGCTGTTACGGCGGGATCAATGGCAGGCTTTGGAATGGCAAGGGCATTAAGTCGAAATAATGACTACCCGCAAGAAGCCAGTCGACCGTGGGATAAAGGACGTGATGGATTTGTTTTGGGTGAAGGCGCGGGTGTTTTAGTTCTTGAAGAACTGGAATACGCGAAGAAACGCGGCGCGCGTATTTATGCGGAACTCGCGGGTTTTGGTGTAAGCGGAGACGCTCATCACATGACACAACCTTCACCTGGCGGTGAGGGCGCGGCTCGATGTATGAATCACGCCATGAGAAATGCCGGGCTAAATCATGAAGATGTTCAGTATTTGAATGCTCATGGTACATCGACTCCGTTAGGCGATATAGCCGAGACTATGGCGGTAAAGCGAAGTTTTGGTGACCATGCACAAAAACTGGCAGTCAGTTCAATCAAATCCATGATTGGCCATCTTCTGGGTGCTGCAGGAGGCGTAGAGGCTGTTACCACCGCGTTAAGTATTTATCATGGGAAAATACCACCAACGATCAATTTGACAGACCCGGACCCTGAGTGCGATTTGGATTATGTACCGAATATCGCTCGTGATTTGGAAATCAAAGCCGCTTTGAGTAACTCTTTCGGGTTTGGTGGTACAAACGGCACTCTGGCATTTCGTAAGTTCTAGTTACTTAGCGGCTTCAATTATGAGTGCCCAGCGCAATCATTCGGGTCGAGCATTGTGGACATGGCTCTGTTTGATTTTTCTATTGGCTCTAATGTGTGTTGTTGCGGGCATCACTTATGTCCACTATCGTATTCACCTGCCGATCTCTCCGGATCAGTCGATCTTTGTTGTTCCACCAGGACAATCATTTAACGGCTTTGCCCGCGATTTGAAGCAAACTGGACTTGTAGACGAAACCTATAGTCTTCGGGCATGGGCCTGGTGGACGAAACAAAGCACTCAGATTAAAGCGGGTCAGTACAGATTAGACGAGCAACAAAGCTTAGCTGGCATTTTAGATCATGTGGTTAGTGGAAAAGTCGTATTGTTTGGAGTGCAATTTATTGAGGGATGGACGTTTACGCAAATGCGTCTTGCATTGGCGGAGCACCCGGATCTAGTAAAAGAAACAACGGAGCTTACCGAGGCAGAAATTTTATCCCTTATTGCTCCCACTGAGTCTCATCCAGAAGGTCTATTCTTTCCCGATACTTATCGCTTTCCCCAAGGCACTTCAGATCTCGAGATACTTCGTCAGGCTTATGCAGCAATGGCTAAAATGCTTGAGAAACAGTGGCAAGCGCGGGACTCGTCTACTCCACTAAAAACGCCGTATGAAGCACTTATTCTTGCATCAATAATAGAAAAGGAAACCGGTCAGGGCGGAGAACGAAGAGAAATTTCGGGCGTGTTTACAAATAGATTAAACCTAAACATGCGTCTCCAGACGGACCCTACCGTTATCTACGGTATGGGCGATAAGTACAAGGGAAACATTAAACGAAAACATCTTCGCGAAGATACACCCTACAATACCTATACACGTCACGGTTTGCCGCCAACACCTATAGCAATGCCCGGCAAAGCGTCAATTTTTGCAGCGCTCCACCCGGCGCAAACGGATGCGCTATATTTTGTGGCGAAAGGCGAGGGTAGTCATTATTTTTCAATCACGCTTAAAGAACATAATGCGGCTGTGCGCAAATACCAACTAAAACGCAAGACCAATTGATTGATTCGTAAATGTCGTACTTCATAACCATTGAGGGAACGGATGGAGCAGGTAAAAGCACTCAGTTAAATTGGGTGGCTGATATGTTGACTGATAAAAACATAGAGTTTGTTGTAACCCGAGAACCGGGAGGTACTGTACTAGGCGAATCCTTGCGTGAATTGATCTTATCTCGAGAGAAGATAAGCATCACTCCATTGTCCCAATTATTACTCATGTTTGCCGCCCGGGCTCAACATATACAGGAAGTGATTCAACCGGCGTTAGACTCTGGGAAGTGGGTGGTGTGTGATCGATTTACAGATGCTTCTTATGCCTATCAAGGTGCAGCAGGTGGCTTAGGTATGGATGTTGTGTCAGCGATTGAATCACTAGTGCATGGTGAACTGCAGCCGGATTTAACTATTCTCCTGGATGTGTCTGTTGAAATAGGTGAAGCTCGAATCGCTAAACGCAGTGAAAGTAGCGATCGTTTCGAAAAACTGGAGACTGAGAAAAAGAAAAAAATTCGAAAAACGTACTTAGATCGTTGTCTCTTATATCCTGATCGAATAAAGCGAATCGATGCGAGTAAGGATATTAGTGGAGTAAAAACTCAAATTGAACAAATTTTAGAGCCCCTGCTGCCGTGATTTCAATTAGTGATCATATCCCGAACTGGCTAGAGCACCATCGTCAACAGTTAATCTGTGATACTGGCTCGTTGCCAGCTGGGTTAATGCTATTAGGTCCTACCGGTTCAGGCAAGCTTTCACTGGGTCTTAATTTATGCGCAATACTGTTTTGTGAAAAGCCCGACGGTGGTGAGTCTTGTGGTAAATGCTCTGGCTGTCAGTCATTTTCTGCGGGTACACACCCTGATTTTCATTTAATAACAACTGAAAAAAATGTCGATACGCTAGATAAATCGTTACAGGGTTATGCGAGTCGATATTTACAACAGAAAGAAAAACGTTCCACGTCGCGTAAATCTGGGCAGCAAATTGGTGTGGATCAAATTCGTTCCGTAATTGAGCGGCTGTCAACTCATGCTTATATGGGAGGAGAGCGCATTGTGTTAATTGCCCCGGCCGATGCACTGAATACAAATTCAGCCAACGCACTATTAAAAATTCTTGAAGAGCCCCATGCCGGATGTCGATTTATCTTGTTGTGCTCTGGGAGAGATAAATTGCCAGCCACCGTGTTTAGTCGAGTAACAGTGTTTAATGTATCGCCACCACCCATTGATGAGGCGGCGAACTGGCTGCTGGATAATGGTGTTCCACAGCAGTACACCTATCAATTGGTTTCACTCGCCGCTGGTGCCCCACTACTGGCTCATCGATACTTTTTAGAGGGATGGTGTGACAAAATTCCAATATGGGAGAAAGTGATCTATCAATTAGGCAATGGAAAACTTGAACCTGTAGCCGCTGCGAAAATAATCGGTGTTGATAATGGACCGGACTTTTTGTTTTGGTTGGAAGGTTTATGCAGCGCACTAATATCGCTAAAGCATGGACGGCAGAATATTCAATCGGTATCCCAAAATAAGCAATTCATATCGTTGTTGCTGGATAAGCTGTATTCTGTAGAGCTTTGGGATATGATTAGGAAACTTCGACGTTATCGACATTTTCAACAGAGAGTGGTTGACGAATTATTGTTTTTGGAGGATGTGTTAATTGCTATTTGGCAAAAAAACTAAAAAAACTAAGAAAGACGATGACGAATTAAGTCTGGCAGATGATTCGGAGTTTTTAGACTCTTTGGTAAGAGAAGATTCTATTAGTAGAGAGTCGGATGCGGTGAAAATCACAACAGTTCGTGCTACCGCGCCGTCTGCCCGCCCTAAGGTAATGTCAATTACTATAAAAGATAAGAAAACGTTGCACGCAGCCTATATGCCTTTTGTGCACTCAGGCGGTTTCTTCGTGCCGGGAAACGCTAACCACAATGTGGGTGATGAAGTCTATTTGATTTTAACGCTTATCGAAGAGACGACAAAGGTCTCGATACCAGGTGTTGTTATTTGGATTACACCCGAAGGTGCAATGGGCAATCGCGCGCCCGGTATCGGAGTTCAATTTGCCGGTCCGGATGCAAATCAGGTGCGTAGTAAAATAGAAGGCCTGTTAGGCGGTGCTTTAAAGTCAAATAGAATGACACACACTATGTGATTGATGGAAGGGAATAAATTTGTTAGAGCTTGTTGATTCACATTGCCATGTGAATTTCTCGCCATTAGGCGAAAATATTACCGAAGTTTTTAAAGCCGCACAAAATAATGGCGTTAGTCATATGTTATGTGTGTCTGTCTGTGCCCAAGACTATCCCCAGGTATTGAATTTGGCTACGCAATTCAATCATGTGTTTGCATCGGTTGGCGTGCATCCTAATGAGACGGATGAGGATGAAGTGGATGTTCAGTGGCTGGTTAATGAGGCAATAAATAACAGAGTGGTTGCAATCGGCGAAACGGGTCTTGATTATTTTCGTTCAGATGGGGATCTTGATTGGCAACGTGATCGTTTTGTCAGGCATATACAGGCGGCTAAACAGTCGGAATTACCGTTAATTATTCATATGCGTGATGCAACCGATGACACCCTGCGTTTAATGGCGGAACATTCTGCAGATCAACCTGGAGGGGTTATGCATTGTTTTGCTGAAGATTGGAGCACTGCAAAACGTGCCCTTGATTTGGGATTCTATATTTCATTTTCGGGAATTGTGACATTCAAAAGTGCTACGGCTTTGCAAGAAGTGGCACAAAAAGCACCATTGGATCGAATTCTAGTTGAAACCGATTGTCCTTATCTCGCTCCGGTGCCGTTTCGGGGTAAAACTAATCAGCCTGCGTATGTCCTGCATACTGCTGAGAAAGTAGCTGAACTTCGCGGCATGAGCATAGAAGACGTTGCCGTTGCGACCACCGAAAACTTCTTTACTCTTTTTCATAAAGCACAACGAATAGTCCAGTAATGGTAAAAATTGCAGTGGGTGGCTGGCAACATGAAACCAACACCTTCGCCCCAACTCAAGCAGATTTACATGTCTTTGAAATAGCGGATGAGTGGCCGGAGTTATGTCGTGGTGAGGATATGCTCCCGACATTGTCAGGCATCCATCTTCCGATTAATGGTGCAATAGACGTTTTTCGTGAAAAGCAACATGATCTCGTTCCATTGTTATGGTGTTCGGCAACGCCGTCATCCTATGTCACTCATAACGCTTTTGAGACAATTGCTAATGAGTTTGTTGCTAGACTGGCGCATGAGCAAAACCTAGACGGAATTTATCTGGATTTACATGGCGCAATGGTCGCTGAGCATTTCGAGGATGGCGAAGGAGAGTTGCTCCGGCGAATTCGCCAAGCTGTAGGTTTTGATATTCCCATTGTGATTAGTCTTGATCTTCATGCTAACGTTACTCAGGCTATGGTTGCCATGACCGACGGTATCGAGATTTTCCGTACCTATCCTCATATCGATATGGGGATAACAGGCGCTCGAGCAGCCGAGTTTCTTTTAAACATAATTGAGTCAGGGAAAAAACCGTTTAAAGCGTACCGTCAAACTGGTTTTTTAATACCGTTAAACTGGGGCTGTACACTTATTTCTCCAGCATCGGATGTGTATGCAGAAATGGAAAAACGAATCAGTATAGACGTGCCATCCATTTCGTTCGCTTGTGGTTTTCCATTGTCTGATATTTATGATGCAGGCCCATCAATCGTAATGTATGGGGAAGAATCAGCGGTAAAGCGTACCTTGAACGAATTTGATCGGGTTGTTAACGATTTAGAATCAGAGTTCAAGGGCGAGTTGTATAGTGAAGATCAGGCTATTAGCTTTGTCAAAGAGCTTCCGGAATTACTCGACAAACCTGTTGTGTTGGCGGATACCCAAGATAACCCCGGTGGCGGTGGTCCCGGTGATACAACGGGACTACTAAAAAAGCTTGTTGAACATAAAGTGGCGGGCGCTATATTCGGTTTAGTATCTGATCCAGTATTTGTTAATAAATGTCATAAACAGGGTGTAGGCGCTGTTTTTCAGTCTGACTTGGGAGAGCATTCCGCAATGCCGGGTCATGCTCCCTATCGTGGAGAGTTTCGTGTTTTAGCGCTTTCTGATGGTGCGTTTGTAGCTACCGGCCCAATGTATAGGGGAGCACGTATGCAGTTAGGAAACTGCGCATTGGTTGAAACCTGTGACGTACAAGTTATCGTTTCTTCTAAGCCTGCCCAGGCCGCCGACCAGAGTATGTTCCGTCATATCGGTGTACAGCTTGAGAATCAGCGTGTCATCGCGTTAAAAAGTTCGGTCCATTTTCGAAACGATTTTCAAACACTCTCGTCGAAAATACTGGTAACACTTTCGTCTGGCCCCGTTTACGCCGATATATCCAGTCTGCGGTATGAGAATCTACGCAGTTCTGTGCGGTTTTGAATAGTTTTCATCCCGCTCATTTCCAACTACTTAGGTTTTTGTAGTGAGTGTTCGAGCTGATGCAGTAATTCGTACAACGTATCCAATGGTTCATCGCCGAAACGATCGGTGATTCTTCTATAGATCTCCTCTGCTTCAGGAGAGGCGAGGGCTATCATGTTTCGACCTACGTTGGTTAGTTCTATTATGATGCTTCGTTGGTCGTCACTACTCATTCGCTTGGTTAACAATACCCGATCCGATAGACTGCGAATTATTCTCGTTAAACTCGGTAGGGAAATTAACGTGCTCGACGAGAGCGTGCTTGCGCTCATGGCGCCATCTGAGTGGAGTGCTCGTAGCACACGCCACTGCTGCTCAGTAATATTATGGCGTCGTAGATGTGGCCTGAATTCATGCATAACCATCTCGCGCGCACGAAGTAACATCATTGGCAGTGAGTGATGAAATGCGCGCAAGGTAGTCAAGTTTATACCTGTAAGTTATCGCTTAGATGTTGATTTAAATCGAATGAACTATATTAACTTTCGTCCGCTACCGGGTTTCGCAGCAGGCCAATGCCATCAACTTCTATTTCCACTATATCCCCATCAACTAAGTACTTTGGTGGATCAAAACGAGCGCCAGCACCTGTTGGGGTTCCGGTGGCGATGATGTCACCTGGTTGCAGCACTGTAAAAGTAGACAAGTAGGAAAGAATATATTCGAAAGTAAAAAGAAGGTTAGCAGTTGTATCATGTTGTCTTACTTCGCCATTTACACGAGTTGTGAGAGTAAGATTGTCAAAAGCTTCAAACTCATCTGTCGTAACTAGATGGGGGCCGAAGGATCCGCTCTTGTCGAAATTCTTGCCTTGAGTAACGTTAAATTTCGAATGCCTGAGCCAGTCTCGT
>CAJQKF010000076.1 GCA_905478855.1 uncultured Gammaproteobacteria bacterium | reverse complement strand
GTTACAATCGACCATGGACCGATTGAACCATCGACCCAGAAAGACGCTGAACTATAGAACGCCTCATGAGGCGTTCTATAGTTCAAAAGAAACCTTGACGGTTGCACTTAAGACTTGAACCCGGGACGTTTTTTATAGTTTGACTAGGCTTGTTATCTATTAGTCTTAAAAGTTAAAACATTAGATAATTGACCTAATAGCGCTATCTTGCAAACTACTTACTTACTGCACGGGTCCACTTGTCTGTCCAGTCAGGGATATCAGCTTCGTGATAATCGATATAGAGGTTTTTCTCGATAGGTAGCCAAAATTCTTGCGCTACAGGGTCAGATAGAAAGGCTGGCATCGCTTCCTGACTTGCAGGAATTACGCCCATGGCAGGCGCCCAGGTTGATTGAAAATCCTTGTTTATAAATTGGTTAATATAAAATGTGGCTAGCTCTGGTACCTTTGTGCCTTTAACAATACCAATCCAGCCATTTTTCATTACGCCATGTGAATCCGCACCTATTTTTGGTAATACTGCATCTACCGGCGCACCAGATTTACGTATTACTGAACACCATCCAGTATATAACAAGGCCGCAGCAACATCGCCAGTTTGCATCATGTTGACTGCTTCGCCAGCACGTTTCCAGAACTTAAGAACATTTAAATCTTGAACCAGTTGTAATCCTGAGCCTATGTTCTTAGCATCGCCACCTGCCGCATACACCATACCTGCAAAATTGGCTAGACCACCACCTGATGTAATATCAGGAACTGTTACTAGGCCTTCCAGTTTGGGGTTGCCAAGGTCACTGTAAGTTGTCGGCGCTGGTATTCCCACCTCTTTGAATTTGTCCCTATTGTAGCAAATACCTTCTTGGACAATCCAAGTGGCAACCTTGGTATCATCATAAAAACCTTCTTGCAGATGTTGGATATAGGGTTTGGCCGTCAAACTGACCAGCGTAGGTGGCTTCTGCATGCAAAATTGCGAATTGCCCTACAATACATAACGTTGATGTAAAGAGAAATGTTTTGTTTCTTAATAGTCTAAACATATTTGCTCCAGAGACTCGATATGGTTCAATGATTGCTATTAGATCCATAAAACCGTAAAACCATTGGAGTCTTTTTTTTGGATTAAACTAAAGATCTGTATGTATAGACAACTCTAAGAAGTTAGCATTTACTTATACTAGCTTCTGAAAGTTTAGCCCCGTGATATCCTCAGTTGCAAATTTCTCTTTGAAGTCGATAATAACTATAAATCACAGTTTAACGAGAAAAATTTTACCGTGATTGAATTAATTCATTCTATCGATTAAGCGCCTTATCACATTGATTTTAAATAGACTAGTTTTTAGTTAAAAACTAGTTCGGTGTGTTAATAAACTTGTCGAACTCTCAAACTCATGTCGAGTTAGATATATAACAAATTAACATTATGCGACGCATAATTTCGCTATTTATGTTATATCAAAACAATGAACCATACGATAACGACGTTATGAGCGGTAATAGCCTATGGTAAGGTGGTTAATCATTAATGTAAATGCAAAACATCGACTCAAAGCCCGATATTCTCCAAACTAGTGTGAAACAGCTGCTGATGTATTTCTTTAGGATACAAATTTAGGATCTCTTCGCGACGAAGAAAGGTAAACTGGCCTGCATCCCAATAGTACTCGTCGTTGAATTGTATACTGGCATCAAATAGCTGGATGGCGATATCACCGGGATTGTGACCCGATGCATGGAAATGGGTATAACGTGGTGAGCCAAATGCTGCAGTTCCCCAGCGTTCGAGGTTCGTATGAGGATTTTCATTGTAGAACGAAAAGGGGTTAATACCTGTATGCCACGAGTTGATTCTGTATGGATCTCCACCGGTTATTTGTGCTGCATTCTCGAGTTGATACTTTATTTTTTTAATCTGCTTCACATCGCCAGTGAAATCCTCCATTCTTGAGTCTTCAACTATTGCGGTTACAGGTGTGTCTATATACAAAACACTATTATCGTAAGACCGAGTTGATGATGAAGTTAAGAAATTACTCAGGGTCAACTCGCCATTTAGGCTGTATATATTAATGGGTGGGAATATCATAACGGGAAAAATATCCACACTAAAATCCGTGGTAGCTGAAGTTTCAGGGCTAAATTTAGTTCCTATTTTGCCGCGCAATGCGGTGCCACAGGGAGCTGTAATTTGATACTGGCTGGATGATTCTATTTTCTCGACAAGAATATCATGCATCGCTTGCATGGATTTATGGTCAATCTGAGAAAAAGGCGATCTGAAATACTCTTCTGTTAACGCGTATGTCATTATTTTTTTTCCCGTACCAGGCGACTCAGTAAAGCGGACTTGATCACCTAACCTTGAGAAGAAAATAGTAATGTCTGCCAACTGCATTCTTTCGCTAACATGGATAGGAAACTGGCTGGCATCTGCTACCGGTTCGGCAATTACTATTTCTGTAGTCAAATCCATTTGATTCGCAACTGTGGTAACCAGGGCACACAGGGTTTCACTGAAGTAGGACTCTTTTCCACTTTCTCCTACTAGTAACACACTATCTCCAGGACTGGCGCCAGCGCAATTAACCAAGAGATTAACTACACCTTTTCGAATTTTCTCAATGGAATTATTCATGGTGATTAATTTTTTAGGACTTAGACATAGGGTTGATATTTACTGAAGCATCAATTCATGAATTGGTCATTTTCAAAGGGAAATGTTGACATTAACTCGACACCGCTATTTGTAATGACAACTTGTTCTTCGAGTTTAACTCCGTCCGGACCATTGGTTTCGCCTATATAACTTTCCACACATAATGTCATGCCAGGCTGCAAAACGATGTCACCTTCATCCTGTGCCAACAATCGTTCAAGTTGATAGCAGTTAGGCCATTCGTCACACAAACCGACGCCGTGGGCGACAAATGCATAACTGTTTGCCGCATACAGGTCAGGTACTTTCCAGGCGAGTTCAGCCACTTCACGTAAAGTCATGCCGGGTTTGAGCAGGGAAATGTTATGCTGGAGTTCTTCAAATGCTAGAGAATATAGTTTACGTTGTCGACTAGTAGGCTTACCGGGTCCACAGAGCCACGTACGAGAGATATCAGCGCAATAGCCAAACGGGCCAATCATGTCTGTATCGAGTGCCACAAGCTCGCCACTACGTATTACTCTATCTGATGCTTCTTGTAGCCAGGGATTGGTCCGCTGCCCGGATGATAACAAACGGCACTCCAACCATTCACCACCGTAGGCAATATTAGTTTCGGCGAGTATCGCCCAAAGTTTATTTTCAGTAATACCCGGCTCCACCGCTTCACGAATTTTATACATGCCGTGTTCGGCAACCGCTAGAGCCACCCTCATACAGTATAGTTCGTCGCTAGATTTAACTGATCTCGCTATCTCCATGGGTTCCTGAGCATCACATACCTTATATCCTTTCTGTTGCAAGGCGAATGCGAGCGCCGGTTCACAATGATCCATAGCAATATTCTTGCTGTCATTGCCATAGCAGCGCATTAAATCACCAATCTCACCAATCCAATGATCAATGTTTTTTGCCACATTGGGACCGCCCGTTGCACCGCGACAGGAAACTCGATCACGAACTTCGTCTACTCGTCCAGAACTCTGTGTCAAGTGACTCCAGTGGGGTTTTTCGAAAAACACTACTGGGCCATCGGATGCAATAAAACAGTATCGATCGCGAAAGTGTAAGGAAAAAACTGGCATTGTGCTGGTGCCGGTGGCATATCGAATATTTACTGGGTCATACAAGATCATGCAGGAGAAATTAGACGAACGAATTTGTTGCCTCACTCTCTCTAAGCGATAAGACCACAGCTCTTCAATGTTGAAGTCGGTTCCAGTATCGCCGCTTAATTTTTCATATAAGGCTTGCGCACTGTGCATACGCTGATCAGGTGACGCATTGACTGGTATCGCTGCCATGATTTTCTCCACCTCTGTTGTATAAGTCATTCAATGATGATCGCATCTGGTACATCTGTCGATAGCTGTATTGATATCTACGTTTTACGTGTGGCAACGTTTCATGTTGACAGCCGCTGGATAAACTGCGAACGTTATTCGATATCATTACGAGCGATTATTATGCCCAACACTAATTTTGTCACGCGAAAAATTTTGATTGATTTACACGTGTTTACAGATTATGCGCTTCATCAGATAGAGGAGTCACCCGCCACAGATTACGGCCAAGGTATCTATTTAACGAATTTTCAGCGTAAGACCTATCGTGATATAGGCAAGTACGCATGCTGAGTACGATTAAAAAAAATGGTGAAACGCTATGTTACCAGAGTCTTGGCGAGGGTCCACCTTTACTGCTATTGATCCCTCAAAGTACTGCACCGTTGGGCTACGAAACTTTATTAAATCAATTGTCGAAGTATCATCAAGTGATTCTCTATGACCCACGTGATATTGCCGATAGAATAATTGGCGCTCGATCTGGTTCTATCGATTCACAAGCTAATGCGGTAGCTGACTTCCTTCAGGTGCTCGACATTGGCCCTGTTGGGGTGTTGGGATATTCTACGGGTTGTGGTGTAAGTCTTTCCTTAGCGGCAACCTGTCCTGAGCTTGTTGCAAATATGATTTTAGTATCACCATGGACTCATGGTGATGATCATTTGCAACAAGTTCAGCGTTTACGTATTAATGCCGCCCAGGAATTATCGGCTGAGCACTATGCTTGCTTAAATGCATCGTTGCTGTTCTCCCCCGAATATCGACGTGCCAATCAGGAGGGATTTGCTAAGCTAGTTAAGCTAGCTACCACCCAGCGCCCGGAGGCTGGATTAATCAAGCGACGTCTTGAAGCAATACTGGCTTTTGATGCACGGCCGCTGCTCTCCAGCATAAAGTGCAATACGTTGGTAGCATGCGCCGTTGATGACCAATTAATGCCATGCTGGTTTGGTCGAGAGATTCACGCCGGATTATCCTCAAGTGAGTTGATAGAGTTTGGTAACGGTGGACACATGCTGCTCGATACATGTCGAGACGAAATTACACCTCGGTTACTAGAACATTTCAGTGCGTTTTCTACAGAGTAATTGATGTTATTACTTGTTCAATTGATAAATCGGTCGGGTTTCATCAAGGTGCTCAATTCTTTATATTCAGGGGAAAGGTCTTTGCCGGTAAGTAATGTGGCTGCTATTATTGATAGAGCCGGTGAGGTTTCGATACCATATCCACCTTGGCCTGCAAGCCAGAAAAAACCGCTAACCCGTGGATCGTAACCAACCACTGGCACCCGGTCCGGTGCAAATGTTCGCAGTCCTGCCCATGAGTGTTCGACCCGTGTGACATTAATGTTTACCATCTGTTGATATCTGTCAATGCCCTCAGCTAATACTAGGTCATCGACAAACGCATCGTGTGGTTCTACCTTGATCTCTTCTGCTGGTGATACCATTAGCTTGCCTGAAACGGGTTTAGCATACCAATCAACGAGTACAGAACTAAAAACCGGCCACTGCGAAAGATTGTAATTTTCCGGAATCTGTATCAATGCGGCAGAGCGCCGATATGGCGTAAGTCCAATTGGCCGAAGCCCCGCTATTCGTGCAATTTCATCAGCCCAGGCGCCAGTAGCATTAACTATAACAGGAGTCTGAATGTTGGCGCCCTGTGTGCGTATTTTCCAAATATCGCCGACTCGTTCAAGATTTTTTATACGAGATGATCTAAAAAACTGTGCACCATTTTCGCGACATATTTTGCTACGTTTCTGTAGCAATAAATCAACATCGATGTCTTGCACAGCGGTTTCTATAGCCGCGCGCCGGATAGATTCACGTCGCAGTATCGTTACCTGCTTCATGGCTTCATCAACAGTGCATTCGGTAACCCCTTGTACACGATCCAAGTAGTCTTGCATCTGAGACTCTTGCTCTGCAGTTGCGACCAGTAGTTGCCCCCGTGGTGCAAGAAAGCTATCTATTTCCAACGCTTGTGGTGGTGTGGAAAGAAAGCTCAGGCTATCGTTAATCAAACGGTTAATTACCATTCCACCACTACTGGGAATTGTTACTGCCGCCGATCGACCTGTGGAGTGATAACCCCATTGGGACTCGGCTTCTATAAGAGCCACCGAGGCGTTGGTAGAAATCTCAGCCGCACAACTTAAGCCAGCGATGCCACCACCAATTACTACAACATCTACGCAAAGCGGACTAGTCATCTTTATTTACTAAAGACGTAGTTGATTTTGCAGCCAAACAGCATTCCCAAGTAATGCGTCATCCTGGAACTTCGCGCCAATCAGCTGGACACCAAGTGGTAAGCCCTTGGGGCCGGTGCCTGCTGGAAGGGTCACCGCTGGACCACCAAGTAAGTTCCACATACGTGAGAATACGGGATCTCCAGTGCTATCTATACCCACCGGTGCTTCGCCTATTGCGCTGGGGGCTAATAGAAAATCTACATCAGAAAACACTTCAATTAATTGTTGTCTACTACTCTCCGCCAGTTGGAGTGCTTGCACATAAGCTTGTCTGGAAACATGTTTTCCATCCTCTATCAATGCACACATTTGCGGACTTACTTGAGAAATATAATTGTGATATTCGAATGCGCGAGAACGAGCAACCTCATACGCCATAATGGTCTTTTGTGCTTCAGTAAGTGAGTCATCCTGGGGACCAATGTGCAGTTCAACCACATCAGTTCCGCTACCGCGTATTTGTTCTGCAGTGTGAGTTAGTAATTGTTGAGTCGCTTCGCTGGCATCAAGCCAATGGGGGGTTTTAACCAGGCCTACTTTTTGTGGTTGATGAGTTTTTTGAGGGCTTTGGCAACCGAGTAACACGGAGCGAATTATCTGCAAGTCTTGTACATCACGAACAAACATGCCGAGAGAATCCATGCTTTGGGAGAGGCTACATATGCCACCCAGATCAAATTCTCCGTGACTCGCCTTGTATCCAACAACACCACAAAATGCTGCGGGTCGAATAACCGAAGCAGCGGTTTGTGAGCCTAATGAAAAGGGAATCATAAAGTCAGCAACAGCTGCCGCAGAGCCCTGGGACGAACCTCCAGGCGTATGACTTGTATTTTTGGGGTTTCTGGTTTTTCCAGGATAAAAATAGGCAAATTCAGTAGTCACTGTTTTGCCCATAACTTGTGCGCCACAGCTACGCAGTGCAGCAACAATTCCAGCGTCTTTTGCTGGTTGATGATCAGCATAGATCGGGCTTCCCCAGCCGGTTGGCATATCCCAAGTATCCATGATGTCTTTGACACCAAAGGGTATTCCGAGAAGATCAGTACCTTGATGCTCGAGGTTCATATCTTGGGAAAGATATGATTTTCGAACTTGATCAGCATTAAAATATTGAAATGCCTGCACCTCGGGTTCGCGCTGGTTTATTCGTTGAATACAGTCTTCCACTAACTGTTGAATGTCCAATTCTCCTGTTAGTCTTCTTGCTATTAACTCAGTGAGTGATAGTTCATTTAGAGATGACATGAGTTGCTCCTAGATTCAGTGAACGAGACACGGGAATTTTAAATTTTTTTGATTTACTCAGGATATACCTAGATAAGTTGTTAAATCAATTCATAAAATCGCTCCCGGGTTCAAGTCTTAAGTGCAACCGTCAAGGTTTCTTTTGAACTATAGAACGCCTCATGAGGCGTTCTATAGTTCAGCGTCTTTCTGGGTCGATGGTTCAATCGGTCCATGGTCGATTGTAAC
>CAJQKF010000075.1 GCA_905478855.1 uncultured Gammaproteobacteria bacterium | reverse complement strand
TTTTGGTGCACCATTTGTTATTCAGGGTCGAGAACTTATAGATTGGGTCGAAGAAAAGCATGAAGAGTCCGGCCGATTGTTGAGATTGCTTGACAACGGACTTTAATTTCAAAATTTAGTTATTTTAGTGGGTATTAAGCATGTCATCCGAGTTCATCGATTGTCGCAATGAAGTGTCGTCAGTTCAGGTGCCGCCAGCTCATCGTCTTTGTTGGTTGGCTGCGGATATTCGCGATGAGAATTGGATTGTTCCATTATCCGAGCTGGCTCTCGGCGAAATAGCGAGAATAGCGCAATTTGTAGCAGCCAACCCGCTACAAAACCTGCAGCGTCGAGTGGTGGATTTTGATATTCCCCATTGCCAGGAAGCAATGAAACGTATGAAGCATATACTCGATCACGGTGTCGGTTTTGCTGTTCTAGATCGTCTTCCTGTTGATAGCTATTCAACTGAGCAGTTGGTCGAAATTTACTGGTTACTGGGTCAGATGATTGGCCGGCCTGTCGCACAAAAATGGAACGGCATGATGGTTTACGATGTTCGGGATACTGGAGTCGAGTTTGGTTACGGGGTTCGTGGATCAACCACCAACATAGAGCTGGTTTTTCATACAGATAATGCGTTTGGGTGCATGGTGCCGGATTATGTTGGTTTGCTTTGTAAAAATGCCGCACGAACCGGAGGGATTAGCCGTTTCTGTAGCTTATACAGTGTGCATGAGCGTATGCGAGCCCAGCATCCAAAACTGCTAGACAGACTTTACCAGCCCATGTTCTTTGATCGACAAAAAGAACATGCTGAAGGTGCACCTCCAACAAGTCTTGCGCCTTACTTTTCTTGGCGTGGCGACCGACTTTTTGCGCGTGCTAATTCCTCACTGGTCCGCAAGGGGTATGATGTCGCTGGTGAAAAACCTGATGGTTTGATAATAGAAGCGTTAGATGCCATTGATGATATCTGCACAAGTGAAGATCTTTGGTTTGAAGGGCCGTTGGCACGAGGTCATGTTCAATATTTAAATAACCATGAAGTCGGTCATTATCGCAGTGCATTCGAAGATTTTGAAGAACCGGAGCAAAAACGGCATCTTTTCAGACTCTGGCACCGTGAGCAAGGTTCAGTAACCTACGATGGTGGTTATCCTGCTTAGAACTCTTTAAGAGTATCGTGTAGGATTTGGCGATGCGTTAATAAACGCCTTATTTTAAAAACATAATTCCTGATAAATTGCTGATGTTATATGCGGTTGTTTTCTCAGGAAGCGGAAGTCTATGAATATATATGGTCCATTATTATTCGCATTAACGGCGGCCGTCGGAAATGCTATGTTCGCCGCTGGCCAAAAAAAGGCAATAGCATTTGATAACCCATTTACGTTTATCGCGTTGGCGGCAATTTTCTGTGTTTTTCTCACTGTGATTGCAGCCCCCTTGTTTGGCCAGCCTCAGTATAGTGCTGTTGCAAAGGAGAACGGTGGATGGGTCATAGTAAGTGGTACAGGTTTGTTTTTGACCTACCTTGGCTTCAATCTGCTGTATTCAAAATACGGGGCGTCCAGTTATATTTTATACGCCGTTTTGTCAATCATAACGACATCTCTGATTGTTGGTGTGGTCCTGTTTAAGGAAACTTTTAACATGTTCCATTGGTTAGCATTCGGATCATCTATTCTGACTGTGGTTTTGTTTGCCATTGGTAATAGTCATTTAAAAACATAGTTATCGATGAGTATTAATAAGTTTTGTCTTATTTTTAGTTAAATGCTCAGTGCTCTTCACCCGATTCCAAATGGATCTTAGAATGCTAATAACGTCTCTTATGCGAATTGGTGCTATTTTAAAGATGCTTGGCCGGTTGCAGAGTAGTGCTTTATCTAACAATGACGATCTATCCGTTCGGGTCACTGCAGTTAGTAAGACTAGCGAAGGACGTCTGATTCCAATGCATAATATGGTTGAGCTTACGCGTACAATTTTGGATTTACTCTCTACCTCTTATGGTAAAGAAATTGTATTACCACCCATTTTAGACCCGTGTTTTTACGGTTCATAAACTAGAATATATAAATGAAGAACAGAAGCCTATTTTTGTTATTGATTTCCCACTTATGTATAGGAGGACTTGGCTTCGCCCTTGGTATTTACTATTTACCTATTCTGATCGCACCCGATGGACCGGATGATCAAGCAATTGCAGAGGTAATGAATAAAAAACTGTATTTTGGTGAATTTTCCCTCGACCGTAAAGACAGTGATCGATTACATTGGGGCGAAGGACTAGTATCCATAAGCCAGGAGTCAATTGCATTTTCTGGGGAACTCGCGCCTGGTCCCGATTATCGACTATATCTTTCACCACAGTTTGTAGAAACAGAAGATGAATTTAATCGTCTTAAAGTAGATATGTTGCATGTTGGGTATGTTAAAACGTTTGAGAGCTTTTTGGTTAGCCTTCCGCTTGGAATCGATCTATCAAAATACAATACAGTGATCGTATGGTGTGAAACATTTGGTCAATTTATAACATCAACTCGTTATAAGCGTCGCTCATAGCAAGGTTAATCGATAAGTTTGATTTGTTCCGATAAAAACAGAAAAGTCGCATTAAATCGTTGTTGTAGTATGTTCTTAATCAACCGTTTGTAGAAAATGGTAATGTTGCGACAGCAGGTGTGTGCATGTCGTCTCGGTACCTCGCGACCTAGACCACTGCGAAAATGACGTAACGGAAAGCAGTTGAGTCCGAGACTCATTATGTGGCACCGGTTGGGGAGAAGCATGTCGGTAGTAACATCATACATTGGATAAGTGTCGGATATTTCAGAAAATATTCTGCGTTAAAGTGTTTGAGTTATGCTCAATTGAATTTAACTCTTGATATTGATGGCAACTTCTAGTTTTCATTCTAGGGTAAAATGAGTCACTATTTTCTTCTGGAATATTTGCTTGTCACAAACTCTTGAACGAACGCTCGCTGTAATACTTCATGCAGATATTGTCGATTCCACCCGACTTGTTCAACTGAATGAAACGATCGCGCATCAACGTATTGTTGAAGCCTTCAAATGTTTTGCGACAATTATTGAGGCTCATGCGGGAAAAGTGCAGGAACTCCGTGGTGATGCGATACTGGCGATATTTAATCGTGCTTCCGATGCCGTAAGTGCTGCATTAACTTTTCAGTATGAGCATACCGTTAGTGGTCAATCTATCGACGATGCTATTCGTCCGAAATTACGGGTTGGTATAGCGATGGGCGAAGTTATCATTGCGGATGGTACCTTAACCGGGGCGGGAGTAGTGTTAGCACAGCGTTTAGAGCAACTGTCACCTGCTGGTAGTTTAGTCATTCAAGGAGCCGTTTATGAAACATTGCCCAGAAACTTGCCTTTTTGTTTCAATAATTTGGGGGAGCAGACTCTAAAAGGTTTTGATGATCCTATTAGGGCCTATAGTGTTTCCTCACGAAATGTTGTTATACCTGAATCTGAGCCTGAAGTTTTAGCGCCTAAAGTTAAACGCCACTCTTCGACGGAGAAACCTTCTATTGCTGTACTGCCTTTCTCCAATCATAGCGGTGAGCTGGAGCAAGAATATTTTAGTGATGGTATATCGGAGGATATTATCTCTGAACTTTCACGCTTTCGAGCATTGTTTGTTATCGCTAGAAGTTCATCTTTTCGTTATAAGAACTCCAGTCATAGTATTCAAGAGGTGGGCCGTGAACTAGATGTGCAATATGTTGTTGAAGGCAGTGTGCGCCGTTCGGGTAGCCGTATACGCATTATTGCTCAATTAGTTGAGGTTGAAACGGAAAATCAAATATGGGCCGAACGTTATGATCGCCAACTTGAAGATATTTTTGATGTGCAAGATGAAGTAACACGCAGCATTGTGGCAGTTTTGCCAGGACGTGTTCAGGAAGATATTGTTGATAGGGCTGCACGTAAGCAAACGGAAAACATGAAAGCTTACGATTATATGCTGCAGGGCAAAGCTTATCGGGATCAATTGAGTGCAAAGGGTAATGCTTCAGCTAGAATCTGTTGTGAAAAAGCTATCGCGCTTGATCCACGATATGCCCGTGCTTATATGTATCTATCGGATAGTCATATCGTCGATACCTGGTTGGGTCTAGCTTGTATTGATGCACCCGAGCTGGCAATGAAGTACGCCCGTGAAGCGGCCATTTTAGATGGAAGCGATATGTATATTCAGGATCACTTAGGGTTTGCGCATCTTTGCAACGGGTTATGGCGTGAGGCTGAAGTGCAGTTCGACAAGACACTGGTCAAGATCGTAAACGAGGCGGAGTCTATGGCATGGTGTGGATACGCTTATTTGCTAATGGGAAATTTGGATAAAGCGCAAACGGTCGTGCTAGAAGCAATGCGCATGGATCCACTGCATCCACCTACCCTCGATTGGATTTTAGGGCAAATTTATTTCTTCAAAGAAGAGTACGAAAAAGTTCTCGATATAATGTATGGAAAGGCGTTACTAAATTCCCTTGCTTATGCTTTTGTAACCGCCGCTCATGCTTATCTCGGTCATCAGGAGTCGGCTCAGATCGCGTTGCAGGCCTTTATTTCTGAACGTAATAGAGAGTTTTCCAGTCGCGGGATCGTACTGAAGGAAGAAAACATAGAAGCTCTTGCGGGTTCCTATCGTGTAATGTGGCGTCGCGAGTCAAGTTGGTCTCATTTGGCGAATGGACTTAAACTGGCTGGATTGTCAGAAAAATGAGTGAGCAAATAATTAATTTGATATTACCTGAAAAATTTTCTTGTTATTCAATAGATTATAGTAAGACTGTCTGAGGTATTTCATGCAAATCGATAATTTGCTTATCAAGTTACTAGTTAATGAATTTTCTGAAGGCCTCAAGATAGAGTTGGGTCAACAGTGCCTAGCGATCTATCTTATGGGTAGTTTGGCCAGAGGTGGATTCAGTCCATTAGCCAGTGATATTGATATAGGTGTTGTAGTTGACACTAAAATGGATAGTACGGGAGATATTATTCAGCGAATTCGCGCACAAGTCGCGCAGGGTCATCCCGAAATCCGAAATAACCTTTCAATTTTTTGGGGATCTATTAGGTCGATAAACGGCGTTATTGACGGCGGCCGTTACCCTCCTTTTGATCGTCTTGATCTTATCAATCACGGTCAGTTGGTATACGGCGTGGATGTTCGTAACCAACTAATTCCACCCTCACGAAAAGAGTTGGAAAATGATAGCGCATTATTCGCCTTGGATTACTTAGCTCGTGATGCTCGGGTGTCTGAATTTGGGCATTTGAAAAATATGGCGCAACAAGGTGTGGTGCATGTTACTAAGACGATTTTGTTTCCAGCACGATTTATCTATTTAGCTCAAACCGGCAACATTGCCGGGAACGATAGTTCAAAAGAATATTATCTTAAATATTTTGCAGGACCAGATGCTACTTTAGTTAAACAAGGTTATGAGTGGCGTCTCAAAGGACTACCTGATGATTTGGCGGTAGTATGCCGATACTTAAAAGAAGGGCTGGTTATCTTGTATGTAAACTTTATTGATATCTATGTTCAGAAAATGGAGCACTATGGTGAGTTAGAGATCGCAGGTGATTTGCGATCGTGGAAGAATCGCATTTTAGAAAAATATTAGTTAACGGAGCCTCGTGGCATTTTTATTTGGCGATTTAATATGATTTCGATTCCGAGTAGACAT
>CAJQKF010000074.1 GCA_905478855.1 uncultured Gammaproteobacteria bacterium | reverse complement strand
ATATATTTGAAACGTTGCCTACTCAACAAAGCGCCTTAGTTTTACGAGATTTTCATGTAGACAATTTGCTATTGGTAAACTCGAAAATTGGAACTGAATGCGCACTCCTCGATTTTCAGGATGCATTGATTGGCTCTCCGGCTTACGACCTGGTTTCATTGTTACAAGATGCACGGCGAGACCTTTTACCAGGACTTGAAGAAAAGATGCTAGCACTGTATTTTTCCACGATGAAAAAAACCAATCAGCACGATTTCAATCATTGGTACGTTACTCTCGCAGCCCAAAGACATGCCAAGGTGCTTGGTATCTTTAGCAGGCTCCATCTGCGGGATAACAAGTCAAAATATCTCGAACATTTACCACGTGTTTATAGATTGCTGAAAAACACTTTTCAACACACCTGGATGAGACCTTTAGAAGATTGGGTTGAGGAACATTTAGGTGATCATCCACTCCTCAACACGAGTCATAAACAACCATGAAAGAAATAAGCTGGCCAGAGTTTGAAATAGTTGAACTACGGACGGGAACAATAATTGAAGTACAAGACTTTCCCGAAGCACGACGTCCTGCGTGGAAACTTAAAATTGATTTCGGAACCGATATTGGCGTTCGAAAATCAAGTGCACAAATTACGGATCTATATTCACGTGACGATTTAATCGGTCGTCAAATTGTTGCGGTGGTGAACTTTCCTCCTAAACAAATTGGGCCGGTTCGGTCTGAATGTCTGGTTACCGGTTTTGTTCAGGCTGATGGGGCTGTGGTTTTAGCACAGCCCGAAAGACCTGTTGATAACGGACTGAAGCTAGCGTGAATTCAGTTTCGCAACCAATGAAATTTTAGCCACCGAAATCAGTTATCGATAGAAAGTTTGTTGTATTTAAATAGCAGCCAATAAACTTCACCCGACTTTGCCGGGTGAAGTAAAAGCAAGTTCGAGCAACCTAGTAAGCTCTATCAAACCAATCGTTGTTTGCAGCGACCATCATATTGCCACCCGCACACACTCGTTCACTATACGAAGACGCTAAGGGCAAAATCTGCTGTATATAATATAACGCACTAAACATCTTATCGGCATAAAATAGATCAGTATTTTGTTCAGCGACTTTCTGTGATGCTGCATAAAAACTCTTAGCCATGATCCATCCGCCGGTTACATAACCGAACTGCATTAGATAAGGTACGGATACCCCCATCGCCTCACTTGGGTCGTTCTTTCCCATCTCTAGAATCTTATCCACCGAACGGCCTAACTCTGATAATGCGCTATGCATAGCGGCAACTATCTGTCGTGATTTGTCTGAGTCAATCGTTACAAGACGATCGATATCTTCTTTCATAACGGCTAACATCCCCTTTGCCAACAGACCACCATCGCGTAATAATTTTCGACCGGCAATATCATTCGCCTGAATACCGGTTGTACCCTCATAAATCGTAGTAATGCGTGCATCCCGGGAGTATTGAGCTGCACCAGTCGCTTCCATAAACCCCATGCCGCCATGAATTTGTACACCCGTATAGGTAAGCTCGTTCCCCACTTCTGTTGACCAGCCTTTTACTACTGGCGTAAGCATGTCCACATAAAGACGGCCCTTCGCACGTTCGATATCATTTTCAGAGTGAGTCATCTTATCTGTCGCAGAGGCGGCGATGCAGCCTAAACCTCGCATGGCTTCAATTTGGACCTTCATATCCATAAGCATACGACGCACGTCGGGATGAGCAATTATCGCTACCCGTTCAGAAGGAGTTTTAGGGTCGCGGCCTTGCACCCGATCTTTGGCATAAGAAAGTGCCTTTTGGTACGCCCGTTCAGCAATAGCATAACCTTCAACCCCAACAGCATGTCGAGCCAGATTCATCATGGTAAACATGTACTCTAAACCACGATTTTCTTCACCAACTAAATAGCCTATCGCACCCTCATTATCACCATAGGCAAGAACACACGTTGGACTGGCATGAATACCCATTTTTTTCTCAATAGATACGCAATGCACATCGTTTCTTTCTCCGGGGTTTCCTTGATCATCAAGAATAAACTTAGGCACAATAAACAAAGAAATACCCTTCACACCTTCTGGAGCCCCTGGAACTTTGGCTAAAACCAGATGAATGATATTTTCCGTCATATCGTGATCACCATAAGTGATAAAAATCTTCTGGCCCTTAATTCGATAAACATCGCCGTCTTGTGTTGCTAATGTTTTAACGGCGGCAAGATCTGATCCCGCTTGTGGCTCGGTTAAATTCATCGTGCCAGTCCACTGGCCGCTGACAAGTTTTTCCAAGTATTGTCGTTTCTGCTCATCACTACCGTGTGCCGAAATCGCTTCTACTGCGGCCTGAGTAAGTAAAGGACACAAGTCAAAGGACAAGTTGGCAGCTTTGTACATTTCCTGCACGGCAGTGGATACTAACCACGGTAAACCCTGACCACCCCATTCCGGGCTAAAGGAAAGGCTGTTCCAACCACCATCAACAAAAAGCTGATAGGCCTCTTTCCAGCCATCCGCCGTTTCCACACCGTTTTCTCCCAGACGAGCACCCTGCATGTCACCACTATGATTAAGTGGTGACAGCACATCGTGCGCAACCTTTGCGGCTTCGGCTAAAACTGCGTCAACCAAGTCAGGAGTAGCTTCTTCATAACCTGGAAGCGCGCGTACACCTTCCAGGTCAGCTAATTCTTCAAGTGCAAATTTTAGATCGCGCAGTGGTGCAACGTATTCTGACATTTTAAGTTCCGTACTGTTTAACTATGAAAATAGAAGTATCGTTATTGCATAAATCATAGACGTACCAGACGAGATTCACGCTGCGTCGCAGCATACCAAGTCTCTTTTTACGGCTCAAGTATTGCCAGTATAAATAATGGCAACGAATCAGCGATTCTGGCTAGTGGGTGAGCAATTCGCTATACTTACCATATTAAATTAAATATATAGACTACCTCAGCGGATGACCATGGGCTCACGACAATACTCACCAATAGACCAGATTCTCATAAACGCCGATTCAGCACTAGCTACACTCTTCGGTGAACCACGCGGTACAGGTCGCCCTATTCCAAAAGCAAAAACACAAACCGAGCAACTCTCTGAGTCTGAGCGAAGACAATCGGAATCATTAATGCGTGTAAATCACGTTGGCGAGGTATGTGCACAGGCACTTTACCATGCCCAAGGATTCTCTTCTCAGGACAATCAAACACGCCAGCATATGCAACAGGCCGCCGAAGAAGAAAGTGATCATCTACTATGGTGTGATGAACGCCTAAAGCAACTGGGTGGCCGTAAAAGCTATTTGAATCCTGTTTGGTACGGCGGATCTTTTTTACTGGGCACCGCAGCCGGGCTTGCTGGAAATCGCTGGAATTTAGGTTTCTTGGCAGAAACCGAGCGACAAGTAGTAAAGCATCTCGATCAGCATCTAGGTGACTTACCAACAAACGATGCCAGCAGTCGGGCGATTGTAGAACAAATGCGCGAGGATGAAGCTCAACATGCAGCAATGGCTGTCGATGCCGGCGCGGCAGAGCTGCCCGGACCTATTAAATCTGTCATGAGTTTTGCCTCAAAATTAATGACACGAACCGCGCACTGGATTTAGTGCAGATAAACCGATGTCCCAGTCTATGAGCCTAATTCCAGAGTCTGTGCGGATTGTCGAAGTGGGCGCACGAGACGGTTTACAAAATGAATCCGCCCCATTCGATAGTGCATTCCGAGAGGAATTAATTCGAAAACTACTGTGTTGCGGTTTCCAAAATATTGAAATGGGTGCATTTGTATCTCCTCATTGGGTGCCAAAAATGGCAGATACAGGTCCAATACTCCAACATTTTGATACCGCAGATAAATCAAAATTTAGCGTTCTGGTTCCGAACCTGCAAGGCCTAGAAGTTGCGATACAACATGGAGTAAAGGAAATCGCAGTTTTTGCAGCGGCTTCCGAAATGTTCTCTCAAAAGAACATAAATTGCTCGATAAAAGAAAGTATACAACGGTTTAAGCTAGTATGTAATGAAGCCATACAAAACGGTATTCGCGTACGAGGTTACATTTCCTGCGTACTTGGATGCCCTTATCAAGGCTCAGTAAATCCGATTATTGTGGCTGACATCGCTGAACGATTATTACACCTTGGCTGCTATGAGGTGTCGTTGGGTGACACTATTGGTGTCGGAACGGCGAATCGAGCGGCTGAACTGATACAGGTGGTTACCCGGCATAATCCCGTTCGACATTTTGCAGTTCATTACCACGATACCTATGGTCAGGCTCTCGCAAATATATATGCAGCACTTCAACAAGGAATAGCAACCATAGATAGTGCCGTGAGCGGACTTGGCGGGTGTCCTTACGCGCCTGGTGCCGCGGGGAATGTTGCTACAGAAGATGTGCTTTACATGCTTGATGGAATGAACATTGAACACAACATCAATAGTAAAGCAGTTACTGAAACTGCGCACTTTGTTTTAAATAAACTTGGCAAAAGCCCAATATCTCGCGTAAGCGCTGCTACGCGAAACCTATAATGTTTATGCATCTATCTCGGGCGTTTTATTACTACAACCAATCCTCTTCATACGGATAGGTGGATAACCTTTCGACTCCAGTTTCCGTGATAAGCACTTGTTCCTCTAGTTTAACACCCTCCGTTCCATGCTCTGAACCTATATATGCCTCAACACAGAGAGTCATTCCAGGCTGCACCAATCCATCGTAACCACGTCGTTCGAAATCCTGACTGTGCTTTATGCTGGGGTATTCATCCGCTAAACCAACGCCATGAATAAGTGAACCGTATCGATTTTTCTGAAACTCATCAGGAATTTTCCATGCAGAATTACTGATATCACGAAATTCCATGCCAGCTTTAAGAATATTTATATTGAAATCGATTTGCTCCATCGCAAGAGAATACAAACGACGTTGCTCATCGCTCGGTTTTCCATCCCCACATAACCAACTGCGAGAAATATCAGCGCAGTAACCATATGGCCCGATAAGGTCTGTATCAAAACATACTAAATCACCATCCTCAATTGCTCTCATAGAGCATTCCCTAAACCACGGATTTGTACGCGGTCCGGAACTTAATAATCTCGTTTCTATCCATTCGCCACCACGCTCGATATTTACTTGATGAAGTTTCGACCATAACGCATTTTCAGTGATACCTGGCACCATAGCGGTTTGCATGGCAGCCATGCCCCCCTCACATGCATCGATAGAAGCTTGCATCAAAATAATTTCTTCAGGTGATTTAATACATCGCGCCAATTCCATTATTTCCAAGCCATCGTGGAGCGAAAGTTTTCTTGCCAATAAGGGTTGAGTACCCTGCCAGGATAATCGATCCACTGCTAACCGGTTGTTACCTGCGCCGTAGGATTTTACCAAATCGCTTATTTCTTCAGCAAAAAGATTGGCAAATTCTGGACCACGAGGGCCAACTGTAAAATAATAAAACGACGGTAGTGGACGATATTCGTCTACCGTTGGCAGATCCTCAGCCAAATGAGGATAGTTACCGTAATCAAATAAAACTACTGGCCCTTCGGTGGGCACAAAGACACAACGGGTTTCATAATGGGAACACCAAATTTGCATGTTCGTGGAATCCGTAACATAGCGTGCATTAACCTGGTCAAATAGCAACGCTCCAGCATAATCCTTTTGTTTTAGCTCTTCACGAACACGATTCAGTCGATAATGACGAACAGTATTAAGATCTACTGGACTGTCACTGTATTCCATTGCACCGTGTTGTCGAGCAGTTGGTTTTTTGGCAGACATATGTCACATCTCCGACTATCGTCGTTATAATGAAATGAACTTGCTTAAAGGATGCTGCAAAATAATTACTATTATTCTACAAACCCGCAAGTTCACATGGGAAAACTCTCGCTAGTGACGTATTATTCCACGTTTTTAAACGATTCGGCCTGACAATTTATGATCACATCCATCAAAACAACACGCGTTACACAAAGCAGACTTGAAACCGTAGATTTTAATAACCTTGGATTCGGTTCGGTTTTTAGTGATCACATGTTTCAAGTCGACTATGTAAACGGATTTTGGAGTGAACCCGAGATAGTCCCATATGGACCATTCTCCATAGCGCCCGGGGCTTTGTGTCTACACTATGGACAAAGTGTTTTCGAAGGCTTAAAGGCCTACATGGGAGTAGATGGATTACCTCGAATTTTTAGACCGGACCGGAACGCTAGCCGACTACAAAACTCATGTAAGAGGCTATGTATACCAGCATTTGACGAGTCTCTGTTTTTGATGGCACTAGATCATCTTGTGCAACTCGATGCTAATTGGATACCAAAAGAACGTGGCAAGGCACTGTATTTTCGACCATTGATCATCGGGCTTGAAGCGAACCTGACAGTCAAGCCTTCGGATAACTATCGGTTTTATATTATGTCATCCCCAGTGCGTGAATACTTTAGCAAATCTAATCCGACGATATCACTGAAAGCGGAACATTCATTTACTCGTGCGGCACCTGGTGGTATGGGTCATGCTAAGACAGCTGGCAACTACGCCGCCTCTCTACTGCCGGGAATTCGAAGCTTGAGTGAAGGACACGATCAAGTTTTGTGGCTCGATGGTGTGAATCATGAATATGTTGAAGAAGTTGGCCAAATGAATATCTTCTTTCAAATAGGCAACAAAGTTATCACACCTGAATTACGTGGCACGATTCTGCCAGGTGTAACGCGAGATAGCGTACTTGAGTTACTTCGTCGTCGAGGAATCGTTTGCGAAGAGCGCAGAGTTTCCATCCAGGAAATTGTTGATGCAGCATATGCTGGTTCACTAGTCGAAGCCTTTGGCGCAGGAACCGCTGCCGTAATTGCACCAGTAGGAAATATTGATGTGAATGGCCAACAAATAGAAATTAATAACTCAGCACCAGGCCCTTTAGCCTCCTCACTTTATAACGAGATCCTTGATATTCAAACCGGTGTTAGTGATGATGTTTTTAACTGGAATCGAATGGTTTCGTTATAGCTTTTTTGATAATCCTACGATATTGGGAAACTACCGAAACGGTTATAAACTACTCGGTTATGTGTGATTCTATTGAGTTCAATGGTATTGATAGCATTTTTATAAAGGCATCACTGGGGGTATGATCGAGCCTGTCCTTTCGTCGGGCTATCCATAAGGTTCGCATAATACGAAAGCCTTTAACTTTTATCCGATGGACCTTTCCTGTCTCTACGAGATCCTGCAGAACAAACTTTGGGAGAAAACTCAATAGGTCGTCTTTTAATAAAATTTCGACAATCGACTTATCCGAGCCCGCCTCAAGTACACAGTTAACTTGTTCAATGCCGATACTGCGTAAAGCATTATCTAGATGTTCCCTTAACGATGACCTAAGTTCTCGCAACACATATCGACCTGCACGAATTCGATCGATAGATATCATATCAGTGGCTGCTAGTGGATGATTAGGGCCACATACTAACCATAACTCGTCCTCTTTCCAGCGTTGCACTAAAATGTCTGTGTGCTCAGGTGGAGCTTCGAGAATAGCTACGTCGACTATACCTCTTGACAGACGAGCTTCAATATCCCGGCCATATCCCAATCGACTGCGGACTTTATAATCCGGATGAATACGTGCGAAATCTACCAACCAATTTGAAAGAAAGTATTCTCCGATCGATAATGACATTTCCAATCGCAACTGGTGTTGCCCACGAGATAATAATTGTAAACTCTCTTCGAGTGCTGCCTGTTTATCGAGTGTTTCCACGGCAAATTGATAGACCAATTCCCCCGCTGTTGTTAACGTTAGGCTTCGCCCATGTTTCTCGAATAGCGCTACACCATAACAATACTCCAAGGCTCTAATACGCTTAGTAATTGCGGGCTGACCCACGCTCAAAGAACGGCTCGCTGGATTTACACCACCTTGCTCCACTACCGCTCGTAGTGCCGCCCAGCCATTAATATCGGGTAGTCTTTTATATTCCATAGAGGAATATTACCACACTAATTTTCATTAGATCTAGTCGCGAAAAACTACTATCATACAGTTAAGAATTTTAATTAACTTTCGACATTTATTAGTGCCAGTTATTATATATTATTCTGACTTGGTAGAATTTTAGATGAAACATTCAAATTTCGACGACTAATTAGCAACGTACTCTACTCAGCCTTTCAGGAATACATAGAAAATTACGCTTTTTGTTGTTTTAAACCGACTACTCTTGATCATACTTAATGGCCACAGTTTCCAAGCAAGCCTCCAGTGATATACCTGTCCCTGAAAAAAAACGACACAAATTAAAATTACCCAATACGGAGTTAGCGATAAAGTTAAGTGCCGTCATACCGTTTTTTCTCTTTGGGCTTTACCTACAAACGGTGGTGCCGAGCACGGAGATTGGCTGGGTAAGCATGTTTCTTTTGTTGACAATTTACCTATTTGTTTTTGAAGTTGTAGCCGTAGATGTAGCCGCAGTTTCGATTATGGTATTACTGGGTTTGACGGCTCTACTGGCACCCCTAATGGGCCTCACTCATGGGTTAGTCGACAATCAACATTTATTCGATGGCTTTAGTTCCAATGCGGTAATATCGATTATTGCCGTTATGATTATCGGCGCAGGTTTGGATAAGACTGGCTTAATGAGCAGTGTAGCCAGTTTCATTCTTCGCGTAGGCGGCAGCAATGAAAAGCGAGTTGTTCCAATTATCTCTAGTACCGTAGGTATCATTTCTTCATTTATGCAAAATGTTGGAGCGGCCGCTTTATTTCTTCCTGTAGTTAGCCGGATTTCAGCACGCTCAGGATTGCATATGTCGCGGTTATTAATGCCGATGGGCTTTTGCGCAATTCTAGGTGGCACCATGACCATGGTCGGATCAAGTCCCTTAATTCTGCTAAACGATTTAATTCAGACTTCGAACAAGGCTTTGTCGGCCGATCAGCAAATGGAAGCTTGGTCATTATTTTCCGTCACTCCAATAGGATTAGTAATGGTAACGGTTGGAATTTTATACTTCATGGTAGCCGGTAAGTATGTATTACCAAGTCAAAATTCCAGCACGAATTCCAATAGCGGCACAACTATGCGTTATTTCCAAAACGTATACGGGCTCGACTACGAACTATTCGAAATTTACGTGCCAGCTAAAAGTTCATTAATTCATAAGGTGCTCGATGATGTAGAACTTGTAGATAAAATTCGGGTTATTGCATCCCATACAGGTGATTCAACCAGAATCGGCCCAGGCGGAATTGCTCGCGATACAGCAATTGGTGCCGGGACGTCATTGGGTATTTTAGCATCTCCATCTAATTTGCTCGCATTTGTGGATAAATACGGAGTTGAGCTCAAAACCCAAATTGAAAAATTCGCCGAGTCCCTATCGGCAGCCAAGTCTGGTATCGCCGAAATAGTAATTCCGCCGAGTTCTACATTGGTTGGACAAAGCGCACGCGACGTCTGGATGCGTAAAGTTTATGGAATAGCCATGGTTGCCTTGCATAGAACAGGTGAAACCATGCGCGAAGGCGATGGAATTCGTGACGTACCATTACAAGCTGGGGATACGTTGGTCGTGCACACTACATGGGACGCTTTACATCGCCTAAGAAACGACAAAAACTTTGTTATTATAACAACGGAGTATCCTCACGAGGAATTGCGACCACATAAAGTCGGCTGGGCGGGAATATTCTTTTCAATTGCGTTAGGTTTGGTACTATTTTCAGATATTCGCCTTTCTGTTGCTCTATTAACCGGCGCTGTTGGGATGATCTTATCCGGCGTTCTCAAAGTAGACGAAGCGTATCAGGCAGTAAGTTGGAAAACTGTGTTTCTGCTGGCATCACTGATACCTCTGGGACTTGCAGTTGAAACGAGCGGCACGGCACGCTGGATTGCTGAGCAGGTGCTCCTAGTGGTCGGTGATATGCCCGGTTGGGTAATACAAACAGCTGTGGCCATACTAGCCACCTTCTTTACATTAGTTATGTCGAATGTTGGCGCAACAGTATTACTTGTGCCACTTGCCGTTAATATTGCGATAGGTGTTGGCGAAAACCCAGCTATGTTTGCGCTAACAGTCGCATTGGCAACCAGCAACTCATTTTTAATTCCAACCCATCAGGTAAATGCGTTAATTATGGGGCCTGCAGGATACAGAGTGCCAGACTTTATTCGCGCTGGCAGCATTATGACTATCCTATTTTTAGTGGTGTTAATAACTATGATGAATATTATATTTTAGGTTACACGCAAAAATTACTTAACACCGATGATACCTGTTATGAAACCGTCGATCTCTTCACTTGTAGTATAACGACAACTTTGCCGTAGTTTTTTAATACAGCTTACCTTACCTTGATTTACTTCTTTCCAGCGCTTAGGATAAATCCGAGGTAACCTAGGGTGACCAGGGGTTGTCGGATCTGTAATATCTCGCCCCTGATGTAAACCTGCAGGATAAACATAGGTAGCCAGTACTACGGGAAAATCTTTTGTACAAGCGCAGCGTATGTTTTTATCAACGAGTAACTTGTATCTTTCCGATAGATCAGAATAAACAAATACAGGTTGATTCCAGCCTGTTATATGGTTGATGTATATTTGATCCCCCGCTTGAAGTTTTTTGAATTTTTCAGCTTTAGCGATGAGTTTTTTTATTGGCAAGTAAATTGGCGCGTCATAATGTTCAGTAAAATTTCTTAACTCGTCGGGTCCCATGGTCTTTTTAAAGTAAGAACCCAGTGCAGGGAAATTAAGAGCGCACGCTACCAGCGGAACAATGATGAAATATCGACGCCGCTGTGAAACATCGACTGACACCCAATTAGCTAACAAAAAAAGCGGTGCGCACAACAAAATAAATATAGGCAAATAAAAACGCGTATATCCAGTGAATGAATTTCCTCCTTGATCGAGATTAAATAGCAAAAAAAGTGTTGATATCGCACCCAGCACCATCGATAGTTTGAGACGATAGCTTTTTAGCGTTATCGATTTAAACGAAATCAACCAAGATGCTCCAAGAAGCGCTAGCATTAATGAACCAGAGAAACCCAAATGCCAGCCCATTTTATATAAAAATTCGTTTTGCCAGCTATCAATTAACAATTGCTCAAATCCACTATAATGGTATCGACTAAAACCCGTGCCACGTCTGATGAGAAAGTAAACAAGAAATGGTAGCACCGATGCCACCCCAAACTGAACTGCAACAATACGATCCTGCAAATTGAATCGCCACGGGCGAGAGCAAAACCAAAACCAAGGCACCAAGAAGATCAAAGGTTCCTTTATCAACGAGCCAAATCCCAATAGCATGCAAGCAAATAAGGCAGAAAATCGATGTCTACCACACAAAAGTAATTCCAAGGCTAGCAGTACAAAAACCATCGCCCAAGCATCCAAGTAAACGGTTGTAGCGTAATAAACTACTTCGAGTTGGTAATACACGATACAGACAACAGCTAGTATGAGACGCTCCGGCATACGACCAAGAAACAAAGGGCGTAAGACTAACAGCCATACCGGAATGCTAAGTGTATTAGCTAAACGACCAGCATTGCTTCGGCTCGACCAGTCAAATGCATCTGCTAACTCTACAAATGGCCACGCAAGCATCCTGCCAAACCCTGGGTAGCGAGTGAAAATCTCATGAATTTCTAGCTGGCTTGCACCCCACCCCAGGAAAATTAAAAAACTCAAAGCTGAAAGTTTTGTAAATCCGGTTAATACTGCGAAAAGCGTTATGAGCAAAGCTGATGAATATATAAACTCCTGTTTTGAATAAAAAATTGCCGCTAACTTGTTTGCCCAGGTGTGATAATGATGATCACCAATATGCGGAAACTCCTGATTCCACGTCAATGATAGCAATAAAAATACGGGTAATATTGCGATAAGGGTAACAACAATACCATCTCGAAAATAAAACTTATTTTGTAGGGTGGTTGCTCGTTTTTTTACGCCGGTACTTAATCGAAAAACGTGTGACCATCGATCGAGAAAAATACAAACTGTTAGTCCAAAACACAACAAAAATATCGCATAGTAGGAATCTGACAAACCTTGCCAGAAGCTTCCAAGAAATATGCTGATCAATATGAACCAAACACTTATCTCACCGGTTTTGAAGGGTAATCCAACATCGTAATATTCCTTGACGGACTGAAGAATTCGCTGAAAAATATGGAGCCTTTTTTCCAAAACCAGTATTGCAAACAATAATAGGGTAAACCCAGCGACAGTTAAAATGATTCGCGAAGTGGAAAGTCTTGTTAACAGCGAGTGGTCCACGACAGTTCTTGCAGGAAGCACGAACCAAGGATCAGCGCCACCTATAGTAAACCGCAACTCACGGGACGAGGTTATGCCTAAATCTATCCGATTGATGAACTGCATATCGGAATATAGAGCATCTACTGTTAAACAACGACGTTGAAACACTGTCACGATACAAGTGCGCTTAACTATATATTCTTTGGCACGTCGACCTTCAAAGTCCAAACGAATAGACACCAGTTTACGAAGCGGAAGATCAATTTCTAGACGATTATTAAACGTAGATGATTTACTTGTCTGCCTCTCGTTATATCCTTTTCCAGTATTGTAGTATGCTTTTAAATAACCCGTAGGCTTTCCGCTATACTCGATCATGAGTTTCGCTGGCAAAACATTACCATTAACTCTGGCTAGAGCAAGCGCAATAAGCAAACCAAGGG
Source organism: uncultured Gammaproteobacteria bacterium (assembly GCA_905478855.1). Taxonomy (GTDB): domain Bacteria; phylum Pseudomonadota; class Gammaproteobacteria; order Arenicellales; family CAJQKF01; genus CAJQKF01. The sequence continues at coordinate 7,939 of CAJQKF010000074.1, read as the reverse complement.
TAAGAGCCAGAAACAACTTCTTATATGTAAACAATTAGAAATTCCATACTAAATAAAACTTTTTATCGTTATCCTAGATTCTATTAACTATATTAGAATCTAGCCACTCTTTCTGGACGTTTTTTTACGCGGTCATAAATAGAAGTTACTAGCACAAGCTTTTCTCGTTTCTTACAAACCAAACATTGGGTTATTAATCGCTCAGTCGACATTACTTAAAATAACAAGATTTATGTATCAACCACCTGTTTTCTCTGTTTCATTACTTCATCCTAAGTATATTGGTATATGGATACTCGTCGGTGTTATTAAGTTGTGTACGTGGATGCCCCGAATGATTTCATTATCGATAGGTAAGCTTATCGGAACTCTTTTCTATCTGCGTAATAGAAAACGCCGTGAAATCGTACGTATAAATCTGAAACTTTGTTTTCCGGAGTGGTCAGAGCAAGATATTGAAGCGATCTCAAAGAAACATTTTCAATGTTATGGAATAAATATAATCGATCTAGGGTTAAGTTGGTTCACGAGACCTGATTCGATCAAAAAGCATGCAAATTTTATCGGCTTTGAAAAATTACAACAATTAAATCAAAATAAACAACCCATTATTTTGTTGTCACCACATGCAATGGGCCTGGATTTTAGCGGGATAGCCGTTAGCGCCTTTATGCCGGCTGTTACCATGATGAAACCTACATCAAACCCATTAGTAAACTGGTTCATATGTAGAGGGCGGAGCAGATTCGATGCTCCGCTTATCACCAGGGATGATGGCCTTAGGCCTTTAGTAAGGGAAATTAAAGCGGGGAAGGTCTGTTTTTTTACACCCGACGAAGACTTCGGACCTGAGTTAAGCGAGTTTGTACCCTTTTTTGCAACCCAACGAGCGATGTTAACGGTGGTTAGCCGATTAGCGAAGGTAACAAAAGCTATAGTGGTACCCTACTCGTGTGTACTCGATTACGATACAGGAAAGTATACGATTAAAGTGGGCGAAGCCCTGCAGCCATTCCCGACAGATGATCTTCTCAATGACACAAAGCGCGTTAGTCTGGCCTTAGAAGAATGTATAAGTAAGGTGCCTGAACAATACATGTGGACGTTGCGATGGTTTAAAACGCGTCCTAATAATGCACCCTCACCGTATGCTCATTTAGTGAAGGATAAAACGGTAAATTAACTATCCGTTTTAGTGATCTTGGTTTACCAGCAACGTATAGGCTTTTTGATTTCCATTATCTCCTTAGCGTTTTCTCTTTTTGCCACCCTTACTTTTAATCTGATCATCTTCAAGACGCACTTTCAATGGCCTACCATCAATTAATGATCCGTCTAGTCCTGCTATTGCTGCTCGCGCTTCATGACCTTCCATTTCGACGAAACCAAAACCACGGCACTTTCCACTAAAAACATCATTGACAAGTTTTACGCCACGAACAGTTCCGAAATCTTCGAAAAGTTTTGTAACATCAGATTCTTTGGTTGATGGGGATAAATTTCCCACGTACATTCGTTTCATAATAGTGATGCCCCAATAAAAATTATACATTCCTGAACATGTAGCACACATTTTCAGAAACCAAAAAGTGAAGCGACTTTGAAGTCATCGCTTCTCCTTAAACTCAAGTTGATCTTCGACTAATGCAATTCCTTTATTGGAGTGACTGCAAAAGTACTGCCCTAATTCCCTACTAAGTAAAAAAGGTAGAAATTTCCACACCATCTAGAAATAGGTTGGGTAACAAACAGGGAAACCAAACGTATTTATGCCGTACAACTAGGAACGATTTACCGTGATGAGACTTTACGTTTTGCCACGCAAAGGTTGCCTCACCATATTTCGAAACTCATAAAGAATGCCATTGCATCCAACACATTCACTAAGAAACATGAAAGGCCGATGCAGGAAAAAGTAGTTTATGCGCACCTATAAAAATTTCATTCCACAGTCCTTTACTATCTCTGACCCTGGTGAAAGAATACAGATGCGTAAGCCACGAAAGAATCAAAGACAAGAATTGGCGCGCCCGGAAGGATTCGAACCTCCGACCCCCTGGTTCGTAGCCAGGTACTCTATCCAACTGAGCTACGGGCGCTTCAATTTCGGAATGGTGAAGAATACACTAGAAAATAATTGAGGCAAGCACGTAATTAAAAAAAACAGGCTATCTCTAATTTAATAGTTTATAAATTACCGAAACGTTTTCATGGCGGAGAGAGAGGGATTCGAACCCTCGATAGGGGTTAACCTATACTCCCTTAGCAGGGGAGCGCCTTCAGCCACTCGGCCACCTCTCCACGAAATTTCTTAAAAAACGAACCTCTAAAAACGCAGGCTCTTTATAACAGCGTTTTGTGTAGTTTTCTAGTCCTCTTGGTAATTTCCGTCTGCATCTTCTGCTTTTATTTTTTCGTAGATTTCTTCTCGGTGCACAGGGACATCTTTCGGTGCGTTTATTCCAATACGCACTTGGTTTCCTCGAACCCCTAGTACTGTCACACGAACATCATCACCAATATTTAATGTTTCGCCAATTCGTCTTGTTAAAATCAACATCCTGCACTGCTCCAATTGTATTTTAGTATAATATGAGACTCGTTAAGTCCATTAGTAAATAAGGATATGCTCATCCATAATTTCGCTATTCTAACCGATTGTTGAATAAATTCTAACCGATTGTTGAATAAATTCTAACCGATTGTTGAATAACCGATAAAGAAGAAAACTAAAACTAAAATAATCATACTTTCAATCTACCTTTATCAAATTTTGGTATGATCTATTGAGTTATAGTTGATAATTCTTCATTAGTTGACAAATTATCGAAAGAAAATGCTTTATGTAAAGCGCGAACAGCCAGTTCCATATACTTGTCATCTACTACTATTGAAACCTTAATTTCAGATGTAGATATCATCTGAATATTAATTGATTCATCCGATAGTGCTTTAAACATTGTGCTGGCTATTCCCGCATGAGATTTCATGCCGACGCCTACAACCGAAATTTTAGCTATCGCGTTATCGCCGATTACATCACTGGCTCCTGTTTCTGCAGCTATTATTTCAAGTTTAGCCTTAGCATTCTCAAAGTCATTCCGGTGTACAGTAAATGTAAAGTCGGTAGTGTTATCCTCGCTAACATTCTGCACAATCATATCAACATTTATATGCGCATCAGCGATTGGGCCAAGAATCCTATAGGCGATACCTGGTGTATCCGGCACCCCGCGAATTGTTAATTTGGCTTCGTCAGCATTATGTGCAATACCGGATATTAAGGGCTGTTCCATAGTAACTTCCTCATAAGTGATCAATGTACCGGGGCCTTCTTTAAACGAAGACAGAACCCTTAACGGGACCCTATACTTACCCGCAAACTCAACAGAACGGGTTTGCAAAACCTTCGCCCCTTGACTCGCTAACTCAAGCATTTCCTCAACTGTAATTCGATCCAATCGACGTGCATCTGGCACTATCCGTGGATCAGCTGAATACACGCCATCAACATCAGTGAAAATTTTACATTCATCAGCCTCGAGAGCTGCAGCAAGCGCTACAGCCGTAGTATCGGAGCCACCACGTCCTAGCGTAGTAATATTCCCATGCTCATCTACTCCTTGAAATCCTGCGACTACAACTACATTGTTTTCGTGCAAGTCGGCTTTGATTCTCGTCGAATCAATACTCAAAATTCTTGCCTTACCATGAACACTATCGGTAACTATTCGTACCTGTGTGCCAGTGTATGATTTAGCACCAATGCCGCGTTTGTGCAGTGCCATAGAAAGTAATGCTATCGTTACTTGTTCACCAGTAGATAACAAAACGTCTGATTCGCGTTGACTACGTGCGGGATTAATTTCGTCGGCCAATGCTACCAATCTATTCGTTTCACCACTCATAGCGGAAACTACAATTACTAAACGATTACCATCAGCATGTGAGTCCGCTATATGGTCAGCAACCACATTAATACGTTCTATACTGCCAACGGATGTTCCGCCATATTTTTCAACAAAAAGTGACAATTTCTAGCAATTCCTAATAAGTGGGGCGCGGATTAAACATGTTTTTCCTATGAGAGTCAAAGGTTTCAAATCTAGGCACTTAAATGTTGTTATTAAGTTGCTCCATAATAAGGTTTTTACCTTCATCGAGAGCCTTATCTATGTTCTCAGTTCTAGGACCGCCACCCTGCGCCATATCTGCGCGTCCACCGCCCTTACCATCGACAAAAACTGAAACCCGTTGAATAATACTACCAGCATGAACAGACTCAACTTTTCCAACTGTTCCCGCAATAAATAATGCGCGTCCATCAACCTCACCGGCAATAAGTAATACTGCTAATGAATATCGTTCGCGTAATTGATCAATAAGTGTCCTCATCCCTTTAGCATCGATGCCGTTGTGTCTCTCAACAACGATATTCACACCATTTATAGTGGGAACATTATTAAAATTTTCGGTTGCAGGAACGGACGTCGCTAATTTTGCCTGAAGCTGGCGCACCTGTTCTTCCAAACTACGGTTTGATTTGGCTAGTTCACCAAATTTTTCTTCGAGTTTTTCAGCCGGTAGTTTAAAACGGTTTGAGAGCCCCGATAGCACCAAAATTTGGTTATTCATCCACTGTTCAGCATAAACACCGGTAACGGCTTCAATCCTGCGTACACCGGAAGCGACACCCGTTTCAGTGCAAATTTTAAACAACCCGATATCACCCGTTCGAGCAACGTGTGTGCCGCCACAAAGTTCTAGAGAAAAGTCTTCCATTTGCACAACGCGCACAATATCTTCATATTTTTCTCCAAATAGTGCCGCCGCTCCGGCATCCCGAGCATCATCCAGATCCATTAAACGAGTGGTTACCGATAGATTTGCCCGTATTTTCTCATTCACTAAGCTTTCTATTTTTTGCAGTTGCTCTGTGGATACCGGCTTAAAATTTGAAAAATCAAAACGAAGTCTCGAATCTTCTACTAAAGAACCTTTTTGTTGAACATGATCCCCCAAGATTTGACGAAGTGCCTCGTGCAACAAATGAGTTACTGAGTGGTTATTTGCTGTTCGCGCGCGAAGCGTTGAATCGACAGAAACGTCAATGGCATCATCGATCGAAATTTCACCACTAATCATTTTCCCAAAATGACCGATAACTTTGTTCGCTAAATATCGGGTTTCGGTTACAGAAAACACACCTTCATCCACAGCGATACTTCCAGAGTCGCCAATCTGGCCTCCACTTTCCGCGTAAAACGAAGTTTTATCTAACACAATAACACCGTCAGTTTGGTCCTTGAGGGAATTGACTGGCCTGTCACCGACAAACAACGCAATTACTTTACTTACTGTATTGGGCGAATCATATCCGCAAAACTCAGTTTTATGCGCATTTGGCACAACCAGCATGTCACCCATAACAAACTTGCTGGCAGTCCGCGCTCTCTCTCTCTGAGCATTCATTGCCGCCTGAAAACCGATTTCGTCTATTGACAATCCATGCTCTCGAGCAACATCATTAGTTAAATCTGCCGGAAAACCAAAAGTATCGTACAATTTAAAGACAGTTTCACCTGATAGTTCTTTTCCTGACAGGGTAGAAATTTCCTGGTCAAGTATTCGAATACCCTGGTCGAGAGTTTCAAAAAATCGTTCTTCTTCGGCCTTCAACGTATTCTCAACGATCGTGCGCGCTTTACGCAATTCTGGAAATGCCACTCCCATTTCCGCATCCAACGTTCCTACCAAACCATGGAAAAACGGATCCCGAGTACCAAGTTGGTACCCATGTCGTATGGCACGGCGAATAATTCTGCGTAACACATAACCTCGTCCTTCGTTAGATGGCGTCACACCGTCTGTTATCATGAACGCCGTAGAGCGAATATGGTCAGCAATAACGCGTAGAGATTTATTCTCTCTATCTGATTGATTAAGCAAATTGGATGCCGTATCAATCAAGTTAGAAAACAGATCGATTTCATAATTATTATGCTTGCCTTGTAATATTGCCGCCAATCGCTCCAAGCCCATCCCCGTATCTACGGATGGCTTTGGCAATGGGACCATAGTTCCGTCGGCCATACGATTAAATTGCATAAATACAAGATTCCAGATTTCTATGAATCGATCACCATCTTCGTCCGGTGTTCCTGGAGGGCCACCTGCCACCTCGGGACCATGATCATAAAATATTTCTGTACAAGGACCACAGGGCCCTGTATCCCCCATAGACCAGAAGTTATCTTTAGCACCAATACGGGCTATACGATCTGGGTTTACTCCAATATCATTTGCCCAGATCTTTGCAGCTTCATCATCTTTTTCAAATACAGTTATCCAAAGTTTATCTTTTGGTAGCCCAATCGTCGATGTAAGGAAGTCCCATGCAAAATGAATAGCCTCGCGTTTAAAGTAATCTCCAAAACTAAAATTACCCAACATTTCAAAAAACGTATGATGTCGCGCCGTATATCCCACGTTCTCAAGATCATTATGTTTGCCCCCTGCTCTCACACACCGTTGAGATGTCACAGCCCGAGAATAATCACGCTTGTCATGCCCCAAAAACACATCTTTAAACTGCACCATACCAGCATTAGTAAATAGCAAAGTGGGGTCATTACCCGGAACTAATGGACTGCTGGATACAATGCGATGATCTCTCTCGGAAAAATATTCCAGAAAGGTTGAGCGAATTTCAGAAGTTTTCATAGCTTAACTGGTTACGTATATAAATGATTTTTGTAGGATTTATTATGAAAAGGGTGTATCGGCAGAACACAATGACTACTCGAGAAACTAGTCACTATAGTGAAGGACTTCCCGAATCAAATCATTACTAAAGCCACGGTTTGAAAAAAACCGTGCTCGTTTCGCCCACTCTTTGAAGGATTCTGCAGGAAATTCACCGAATTTTTTACTTATTTGTTCACAAAGATGCTGCTTCCAATCAAAATCAGTTTCTCTTATGACAAAATCAATAATTGATTTATCTACATCAGCCTTATCCAGACTCAATTGGATTCGAACTGGACCGTACCCTCTGGAAGTTTTATACCGAAACAAAGCCTCAGCGTATCGTAAATCGGAAAGCAAACCAAGTTCAACTAGTTCAGCAGCAACAAAATCACAATCTTCTCGGTTATGCCCTTTACCGAGAAGTTTTCGGCGTAGTTCAGAAACCGAATGCTCTCGACGAGACAATAATCTAGTAGCTGTATTCTTACACTTTGATCGAGATTTGTTATCCATCACGCACTTAAATACAGCATTAGTAAATTATTTTTTGGCTTCTTCTACCTTTTCGGTTGTGTCACCCTCTAAAAGTCCGAATTTAGTGCGTACTGCCGTCTCAATATGTTCGGCAATATCCACATTTTCTTTTAGGAAATTCCGCACATTGTCCCTTCCCTGCCCAATCCGGTTACCATTATAGCTGTACCATGCGCCCGCTTTTTCTACTAAGCCTGCCTCAACACCCATATCAATCAACTCGCCTTCTTTCGAGATACCCTCATTATAAATTATGTCAAATTCACACTTTCTAAAAGGCGGCGCAACTTTATTTTTAACCACTTTTACTCGGGTTTCGTTACCCAAGATTTCGTCGCCCTTCTTTATAGATCCGATGCGCCGAATATCAAGTCGTACTGACGAATAAAACTTTAACGCATTGCCTCCGGTGGTCGTTTCTGGGCTTCCAAACATAACACCAATTTTCATACGAATTTGATTAATAAAAATAACCATCGTATTGGATCGCTTGATATTAGCGGTTAACTTACGCAATGCTTGAGACATTAATCGGGCCTGAAGTCCTACATGAGTATCTCCCATATCACCTTCAATTTCAGCCTTTGGTGTTAATGCTGCTACAGAATCGATTACGATGACATCAAGGGCCGCGGACCGAACCAGCATATCAACG
>CAJQKF010000073.1 GCA_905478855.1 uncultured Gammaproteobacteria bacterium | reverse complement strand
CCGCTGCTGACTATGCCTCCTTTATGTCTTTGACCGGTGCGCTTTACCCTTCTTCGATTATTTCAAAACCAATACTGCCGTTTTTATCCTTCTAGCACAAAATAATACCCATGCTGGCCCCATTGTCGTCTTGCAAAGCATGTTTATTATTCAAACGAATCTGCGACTTCTGTAAAGATTTTCCTTATCCACCGATGTGCGAGATTTTCATGTAATAGGGGGCTCCACGCCATCTTGAGTTCCAGTGGGGGTATGATAAACGGAGGCTTTTTTAAAACGCATCGCGAATTTCTAGCATGTAACTTGGCCATTTTTGAAGGGACAGTCACAATTAGATCACTATCCTGAGTGTGCAGAAGAGCGGCTTGATAATGCCTTGTAAAAATTGTGATATTACGTTGTCGGCCAAGCTTACTCAAGGCTTCGTCTACCCAGCCTAGCTTTTGAATATTCTCTGGATGTATACCCACCCCTACGCCCATTCCAGTTTTGCTAACCCATACGTGGTTAGAAATAAGATAATTCTCTAAGGAAAAATCATCTTGTATGGGATTATCTTCACTCATTAGACAACTAAAGCCATCATGCCATAGTGTTTTTTGGTGGAACGACTGTGGTAGATCGTCAAAGCGATTAATCACGAGGTCGACTTTTCCCCGTTCAACGTCTTGGAAGCTAACGTCACTAGGTGTCATTATGTCGAGGGTAATATTGGGGCCTTCGGCTCGAATGCGACGTAATGCACGAGGAATCAAAGTGGACTCAGTGTAGTCACTTGCCATAATTCTAAAAACTCGTCGTCGGGTTCCAGCATCGAACGATCTTTTCGATTGAATTTGTTTTTCTACGGTAAGAAGAAGATCGCGTATTATTGGTCGGATTTCCTCTGCTCGTTCAGTTGGTGCCATACCTTCGGCGGTTCTAACTAACAAAGGATCGTGAAACAATTTTCGAAGACGTTTTAGGTTATTACTCATAGCCGGTTGGCTTATACCAACGTAATCTGCCGCGCGTGACACATTATTTTCACGAAGTAATGCATCAAGGTAAACAAGTAAATTTAGGTCAACTTTTTCTAGGGACATAGCTTAGTTTTGGTGGAATATGTTTGAACGACTATTATAGTTTCAGTGAATAGTAAAAATACATGATATTTATTATATTTATAGTTTCGGTATCGTTACTATAAGCACTCCGATGAAGCCGAATGTAATCGGTCTTCTTTTGATTGGTTGAAAAATTTGTGGAGACTCAAATAAATGTCACAGTATAGTAACGATATAAGCACTGCCTCAGATCTTGTGGCGCAATCCGGAGCTGGTTGGGGTGTGGATCCTGAAAATGTAGCTCGAATGAAAGCCCAGAACCGGTTTCGTACAGGCCTTGATATCGCTCGTTATACAGCAAAGATAATGCGCGAAGATATGGAAGCCTACGACGCAGACCCATCAAAATATACGAAGTCTCTCGGTTGCTGGCATGGTTTCATCGCTCAACAAAAGATGATATCGGTTAAGAAACATCTAAATACGACCAAAGGTACTTACCTTTATTTATCTGGATGGATGATTGCGGCATTGCGATCTGAGTTTGGCCCATTACCGGATCAATCGATGCATGAGAAAACATCAGTACCGGCACTAATCGAAGAATTATATACATTTCTTCGACAAGCCGATGCACGTGAATTAGGTGGATTATTTCGAGATCTAGACGCTGCTCGTGCGGTAAATGATGATGTTGCTGCAAAAAGAGCTCAAAGTGCAATTGATTCGTACGAAACTCATGTTGTGCCTATTGTTGCTGATATAGATGCGGGTTTTGGTAACGAGGAAGCGACATATTTGTTAGCAAAAAAACTCATCGAAGCTGGTGCCTGCTGTATTCAGTTGGAAAACCAAGTGTCAGATGAGAAGCAGTGTGGGCATCAAGACGGTAAAGTTACAGTACCTCATTCTGACTTTTTATCAAAAATACGTGCCGTTCGATACGCTTTCCTCGAAATGGGTGTTGATGATGGTGTGATCGTCGCTCGCACAGACTCATTGGGAGCTGGTCTAACGAAACAAATTGCAGTATCGAATGAGCCTGGAGATCTTGGTGATCAATATAACTCGTATATCGATGGTGAAACGATTTTGGCTGCTGATGATATTTCCAATGGAGATGTTGTTATTAAGCAAAATGGTAATCTCGTTAAGGTAAAACGGTTGGCCAGTGGTTTATATCAATTTAAAGAGGGCTCCGGTTTTGACCGTGTGGTTCTTGATTGTGTATCTGCGCTACAAAACGGTGCTGATCTATTATGGATTGAAACAGAGAAACCCCATCTCGGACAGATTGGTGGAATGGTTGATAAAATTCGTGAAACAGTGCCAAACGCAAAATTAGTCTATAACAATAGCCCATCATTTAATTGGACGTTAAACTTCCGACAACAAGTATTTGATACATGGTCGGAATCAGGAAAGGATGTTAGTGAGTATGAGCGTGCTGCGTTAATGAGTGCGGATTATGATACTTCTGAATTATCTTTAGAAGCGGATGAAAAAATCCGAACTTTCCAGAAGGATGCAGCTGAGCAGGCTGGAGTTTTTCATCACTTGATTACTTTGCCAACTTATCACTCCGTCGCGTTATCCACTGATAACTTATCTAGGGACTATTTTGGTGATATGGGTATGCTTGGCTATGTTGCCAATGTTCAGCGTAAGGAACTTCGCGAAGGTATCGCCTGCGTAAAACATCAAAATATGGCGGGTTCAGATTTAGGCGATGATCATAAGGAATATTTTTCCGGTGATGCGGCCCTAAAGGCATCAGGTTCGGATAATACGATGAATCAATTTGGATAAGTTCCTAATTTCACACTATTAGTAGAAAGGGCGTCTTAGGCGCCCTTTTTTATTATCTTAAATCTATGTTCGCACTTACGTTTATTCATGGGCGTTGTTATTCTATTTTTGTATCAAAGATCGCAGCACCAAATCCTTATAAATAGTTAATTGTATATTTATCTCGAAAGTGCAATATTCATTGGTCAATTAAACAATAAAGACGTTGCAGTTTTACTCACCCGCACTTAGAAACAGGACTCGGTTTAAGGATACGTTAATGGATCAATATGAACAGTTTTGGCACGATGGATTCATGGTCTTGGATACCGGTTTGTCAGAAAAAACTATTGATCATTTAATCAAGAACGTTAAACCCTTTTGGCAAGATAAAAAACCTCACGGTTCTGGTTATCATGATTCAAATAGGGTGCAGGATGCTTGGTATTCTGTACCAGAGGTTAAGCAAGTTGCGACTCATCCACTCATTGTCGATACTCTACGTAAATTATATGGTCGCACGCCTCTTCCGTTTCAAACACTAAACTTTAAAAAAGGGACTGGACAACGCCCCCATGCAGATAGTATTCATTTTAATTCTGAACCGTTTGGATTAATGTGTGGTGTATGGGTAGCTTTGGAGGATGTTAGTGTGGATCAAGGGCCTCTGGTGTACTACCCCGGAAGTCAGCAGTTGGGAGAGATCAATTTCGAAGATGCGCAACTCGATGCGGATTATAAATATTATCCTCAGTATGAGGACTATATCGAATCAGTGATCAAATTGCATAATTACACTCCGCAATACGGAATTGTAAAAAAAGGTCAGGCGATAATATGGTCGGCTAATATTCTGCATGGTGGGGCGCCTCAAATTAAAAGCGAACTAACACGATATTCCCAGGTAACTCATTATTTGTAGAAGTTCAGACCTGATCTGACAGTTACCCGTTTATTCGTAACTGACTGTCAGGTTAAGTTTAGTTGAATAACTTTTCCTTCCAGATTGATTTACCGTCGATGAGTGTTTGCATCGGCG
>CAJQKF010000072.1 GCA_905478855.1 uncultured Gammaproteobacteria bacterium | reverse complement strand
TATCGGTGTGCGCGTTTGGTGTAACGCCAGTGACTACTGGGAACTCAAATTTTCAACGCTAAAGGCGGTAAAACAAGCATTTGATGATGGCGGCATTAACATCCCCTACCCACATCAGGTTATTGTTAAGCGCAGCTCCAGTTAGCGATCAATGGTTATGACGAAAATCAACTATAATTTATTCTCAATCTTAGATAGGAGAAAAAAATGAGTCTCTATAAAAGCATAGCACTAAGCCTATTATTGTCTGCTTCATTTAGCGTGGTCGCCGACTCACTGCCGATAACGCCTGGCATGTGGGAAACAACCATGAATCAGACCAACTCTTTTACAGGATCAAACACTACTGTTAACAGCGAATGCGTTAAAGAAACAGAATTCGACCCCAATTCTCTGATGGAAGGTAATGAAAACTGCAGCATTGCAGACTCTAAAGTGAGCGGCAATCGAATGCAGTTCGCAATGGAATGCAATATGGATGGCAGCCAAGCCAAAATGAACGGAGAATTTGAGTCTAATGGAGATAATGGTAGCGGAAAAATGACAATGACCATGTATATGGCAGGGCAAAAAATCGAAATGGAAATGGACTGGACTGCGCGCCGAGTCGGCGATTGCTAAATCGATATAGAGCGAACTAAATGAAATTAATCTCCTGGAATGTAAACGGTATTCGTGCGGTTGAACGCAAGGGTGAGTTGCAATCACTTGTAAATAGTGAAACTCCCGATCTTTTGCTGCTCCAGGAAATTAAGGGAAATGCCGAACAGTTCAGCAAGTATCTTCGCGAAAACCCGGATTACCAACAGCATTATCACAGCGCTGAGAAAAAAGGCTACGCAGGCACCGCGGTTTGGGCTCGGAATGATTTTGTCGAGTCAATAAAAAATATTAACTTCAATACGCATATAGAAAATCTACCGAATAGTAATGAAGGCCGAATAGCCTGGCTTTCATTCACAACAAAACGCAGTCAGTATGATGTATTTTCAGTATATTTCCCCAACGGCGGCAAAAGCGAGCAAGCATGGATTGAAAAACTAGAGTTCTTCGACCGTATGCACGAACATATGAATCTGCTTCGTGAAAATGGCTCGCAAGTTATTGTTGGGGGTGATATGAATGTTGCACACACAGCAATTGACATTGCTAGAGCTAAGGAAAATGACGGAAAAATTGGATTTCATCCTGATGAGCGAGCATGGATGGATCGTCTGCATGAGGATAATTGGTCGGATATCTGGCGACAAAGAAACCCGGGCGTAAAAGATGTCTATTCTTACTGGGATGTAATCACCAAAGCGCGAACCCGCAATGTGGGTTGGCGAATCGATTATTTTCTAATGGATAAAAAAAACTACAAAAGGGTAATCGATATTAAATATTTACACGACCAGATGGGTTCTGACCACTGTCCAATTTTGTTAGATCTAGCCGATTAGAGTTTTATTATATTACCGATAATTTTGGAAAATTGGCAAACTTCAGGCACTTTATTTACAAAAAATAAACAACCGAATGGGCATATTCTCCTCCTGTTCAGAGCTACCTATTGAACTTCAAGTCAGCGAAGATTTAAGCGTGTTCAACGTTGTTTCCAACTTTGGATAACGCAATGTTATTGGAAATTCGGTAAGTAGTTTTCCATTTCTAATTCGCCTCGATTCACGGACATATGACAACATTCCGCTAGACAACTGTCCTCCCGCATATTCCAGATCAATCTCAGGAGGTCTTTTAAGGCCTACGGCATCGGCAATCGCATTGAAGTATTCGGTCATTGTTAGCGGATTTCCGTCGGTAACATTTACGATTAAATTCTCCCGGTTACTCTCCACTACTGTTAAACAAATAGTGGCGAGATCGTCCGCGTGGATACGATTGGTAAAAGGCGCCTGATCCTTACGAATCACGGGATCTCCACGACGTAGACGAGCAAGTGGCAGTCTATCTTGAGCGTAAATACCCGGAACACGCAGAATCACATGAGCGCGACCATACCGGGATGACCAGCTAATTACTTGTTGTTCTGCACTTAGTCTTCTAATAGCTCTTGGTGTAGCGGGCTTCGGGACACAGTTCTCATCAATCCACTCTCCTTTACAATCTCCATAGACACCGGTAGTGCTTATCAAGACAAACTTTTCTATTTTGCTACCGTAATGACTTAAAAATTTCTCAATCCTGGTATCTGCCATACCAGTTGGTGGCGGCGGCGCTAGATAAATTACCTTCGCCGCCTCAAAACCTGAAATTTCCGGCAATTCGGCCTTATCAAAATCAACAGTATGCTGAGTAATATTCTGACCATTCACTGATTTGGCGTTCTTTCCCGCACGAGAAATGGTATGAAAAACATAGTTACCTTGTTTTTCACTCTGCAGTATACGCAATCCTATATCGCCAAACCCGGCTATCCAAATGACAGCATCATTCATATTGCAACTTCCCAAAACACATATATTTTCATCGACCGACAAGGTTATCTTCTGCTAAGGTAGCAAACTTTAGTACACTCTCATTATCGTTAGATTAAAGCAATCATGATAGGTAATTTGGCATGCAATTAATAACCCAGCAGCAGGAATTTGCCAACCATGGTGTAACCCTGCTTAAGAATGTTTTTACCGACTGGATGCCGATACTCCAAGCTGGAGTGGAATTTAATATGTCCTCCCCGGGAGAATTTGGCCGAGAATATACCGCAGACGGCGACGGCGGACGCTTTTTTGGAGACTATTGCAACTGGAATCGTATACCGGAATATAAGCAGTTTATGTTTGAGTCCCCGGCAGCTGCTATAGCGGCACACCTTATGCAATCAAAAACCGCGCGCATATTTCACGAGCACGTTCTAGTAAAAGAACCTGGAACCGATCATCCTACCCCGTGGCATCATGACCAACCCTATTACTGCATGGACGGAACCCAAGGGATAAGCTTGTGGATACCACTGGACCCTGTTAGCCGAGATGTCTGCCCAGAGTTTATCGCCGGCTCCCATCGCTGGGGGCGCTGGTTTCGACCGCGCAAGTTCAGCGGTGTCGATTATGATCATGGGGATAATCGATTAGAAACAATGCCTGATATCAATGCGTCACGAGAAGAATACGATATACGCTCATGGGAGCTCGAACCTGGTGATGCCATTGCTTTTCATTTTCTTACTGTGCATGGTGCACCGTCTAATCTTTCTAGCTCAACCCGAAGACGGGGATATGCTGCTCGATGGATAGGTGACGATGCAGTATTTGCAAAACGAGCCGGAGAAATATCCCCTCCCTATCCGGGGCTTGCCGACAAACTAAAGCCCGGTGATCCGTTGAATACCGAGGAATTTCCGCAAATTTACCCTTAGGAATGAATACCGAACGAGCGCATAAATATACCTATGAATGCCCTCGAAATTGGGCAAAATAATTTCCCAGTCGCCTAGTTCCAAAGCCAGAATATAAATTCACCAAAATAAAAGTAGAGTGCAGATTCATTTGAAATATTTTTCTCGGTTACTGTGCCATAAAACCAACAAATGAAAAATAAAGGGCCATCATGAAAATTAAAAAGATCGACACATTCTCCAACGAATTCATTTGTTTTGTAAAAGTCACACTAGACACGGGAGAATCAGGTTGGGGTCAAACATCTCCTTACAACGCCGACATAACAGCCCAGGTGTTACATAGACAAGTGGCACCTTGGTCATTGGGTCAATCAAGCGAGGACATCAGCGAGTTAATGCAAACTGTTGTCGAAAAAGAGCATAAGTTCCCAGGTTCTTATCTGCGACGGGCCATGGCAGGAGTCGACACTGCTTTATGGGATATCGCCGGAAAACGAGAAGAAAAAAGTGTTTGTGAATTGCTCGGCGGTGAGCCCGGCCCGTTGCGAGCGTATGCATCATCCATGCTTCGCGAGATCACCCCGCAAGCAGAAGCAGAGCGTCTTTGTCGAATCCGAGATCAACAAGGTTTTGATGCCTTCAAGTTTAGAGTGGGTGCCGAGTGCGGACGTGATATAGACGAATGGCCTGGACGCACTGAGGAAATCATCCCACTAGTAAGCACAGCACTTGGAGATGATGTGGTTCGAATGGTCGATGCCAATAGTGGGTTTTCGGTGCAACGTGCGATTGAGGTTGGTAAGTTACTAGAGGACAACGGTGTTAGTCATTTTGAAGAACCGTGCCCATACTGGAATCTGGAAGATACCAAACTGGTAACAGACACACTTGATATAGACGTAACTGGCGGCGAACAAGATTGTGACATGTCAACTTGGCGCCGAATTATTGATGAAAAGATAGTAAATATTGTACAACCCGACGTATGTTATCTGGGTGGTATTACACGTACCGTAAAAGTTGCACGAATGGCGGCGTTGGCTGGATTACCCTGCACACCACACTGTGCAAATTTATCCATGGTCACGTTATTCACTATGCATTTGCTTAAGGCTATACCAAATGCTGGAAAATACTTGGAGTTTTCCATTGAAGGCCCGGAATACTATCCCTGGCAGGAAGGACTGTTTGTTCAATCCCCCTTTACCATCAACGATGGGCGTGTAACGGTTAGTGATGCACCGGGTTGGGGGGTAGAGATAAATCCGAGCTGGTTAGAGCGATCAACCCACAACAGTTCATTATGGGAGGAATAGCGCCAAGCAGCAGAACCTACGATAAACCTTTTTCAATCACCTAACGGGAAAGCAATCGTTATTCCTGACCTAGGAAACAAATATAATACCGAATACTTCGGTTAGTACAATTAACGCGCCAGCGGTATCGCCAGTACAACCGAGTAATTTACGTATCATCAGCGATCGCAAGCCAATGAATAATATGGCGAGTGCAGCAATCACATACCAGTTGCTAAAACCGATTATTATGAACGCCACTAAACCAACTACAGTTGCTGCGATAATGACCCGTTCTCGATCCATTCCCACCACCATACTTGAACCAATGCCGTCAACTCTCGCGTAAGGAGTACTCAATAAAAGACATTGGGCGGATATACGAGCAAAAATGGGAATTGCAATAATGACAAACCAATTACCGGTAATAGCAATTTGAG
Source organism: uncultured Gammaproteobacteria bacterium (assembly GCA_905478855.1). GTDB lineage: Bacteria > Pseudomonadota > Gammaproteobacteria > Arenicellales > CAJQKF01 > CAJQKF01. The sequence goes on along the minus strand of CAJQKF010000072.1, from coordinate 35,666 downwards.
TTATTCCGGCATGCATCAACAGCAAAATTAGCGCGATTCCGGTTGCTGCCATCGGCCCACAGCGAGGATCTTTCATAATCTGTAGAGATCGCTCGCGTGACGAGCCAAACATCGCGTCTATGCTGTCGCCAAGACCATCAATATGCAAAGCTCCAGTGATAAGAACCCACAAAGTTAACACCAGCGCGGCACATACTGATGGCGAAAAAATACCATCAAGAACACTTCCTGCTATAGCAACCACAACGCCAATTAATAGGCCAATAACTCCGTACCACTCTAATGACGAGGCCTGATCTTGATCATCAGGCATTACCGCAGTGTGTACCGGAAATATAGTTAAAAATTGTAATGCAACAAGAAAAGGCATGAGATTAATCGCTCTTGAAACCTGAATTACACTAAATATACCCCATTCATGCAGAACTTCGAAGTACGCGCGCGTTACGCGGTAGAAACTAAAATTGATGCAACGAACCCGAGGCCACCTCATAATGCATAAGCTGATCAACCGGAAGTTGATACTCAAGAACCCGAATCATACGAATTGGGCCTGCATGACACACAATAAGTTGGGATCTCCGCGCATCACTCAATCGTTCTTCCCAGCTTTGTCGAATCCGTGACTCAAATAGAGCAAACGACTCTCCACCGGGTGGGGTGATGCTATATGGATCTCGCCAGAAAGCTGTCAACTCATCCGGATGTGTTTGCAAAATCTGTGTTGCGGTTTGTCCTTCCCACTCACCAAAATCGAGTTCTTTCAAACCCTCAACGTACTCGACACGCCGTTTCCATTTTTCTGCTATTGAATGCGCAAAACGAGCACAACGTTTTAGTGGCGACGTCAGTATCACATCAGGAATCGGGCATGCCTCAACACCCTGTCGCATCTGCTGCCAACCGGTTTCCGTCAATTCATCATCTAAACTACCGCGAAAACACTGGCCACTTTCAGTCTCCCCGTGACGCAGTAAGAATATTTTAGTCATTCAGTTGCTCTGACACAGAGGCTTCGTCAAAGGTTGCCATTTCATTATGTAATGCACATGCTAAACGGAGCAATGGTAACGCCATCGCCGCCCCACTCGCCTCACCCAACCGCATTCCAAGGTCAAGGATAGGCGTTAACCCAAGAGACTCAACAATTGCGCTATGTCCTGGCTCAGCCGAGCGATGAGCAACGAACATCCATTCTTTGATCTGCGGGTTTATTCTAACTGCCGCCAGTGCTGCAGCAGAGCTGATAAAGCCATCTACCAATATTGGCAAACCGGCTTGCGCGCAATAAACATAAGCACCAACCATGGCATTAATTTCAAATCCGCCTACACAACGAATTATATCCAACACCTGACTATTTTCCAGTCGGTGTAATTGCAGTGCTTTTCTCACTACTATGGCTTTATGGGCGACCCCAGCAGAATCCAACCCGGTTCCCGGGCCCGCAATCATTGCAGGGGCCTCACCCAACAACGCGCAAATAATCGCTGTGGCAGACGTGGTATTCGCGATCCCCATATCCCCGGCGATAAACATATCAACACCCTCCTCGACATGTCGTTTCACGGCGTCTCGCCCTAATTGTAACGATTGCATTAGTTGATCTTCATCCATTGCCGACTGCAAAAACAAGTTCTTTGTTCCTGCAGCAATACGCGCATCTATCACGCCAGACATGGGTTTCAAAGGATTTATCGTGCCTGCGTTTACAACCTCGAGACGCGCCCCGATTTGGCGAGCCAGCACCGAAATTGCAGCGCCTCCCGAGACAAAATTTTTAATCATCTCACCGGTAACTATCTGCGGAAACGCAGATACGCCTTCATCCGCAACACCGTGATCGGCGGCAAACAATGAAATACCCGGTCGGTTTAGTGCAGGTCTGGCTTGGTTTTGTAATGCAGCCATCTTGATCGCGAGTTCCTCCAGACGGCCTAATGAACCCGGAGGTTTAGTTAGACTGCCCTGTCGTTGCTCGGCTATATGTCGTTGTTCTTCATTCGGTTTTTTTACAGAATCAAAAACCCAGTTCATTTGTTTCATTAAATTAATCTCTTAGCACAGTTTTCAGTATTTTTTTTTAATTCCAGAGGTAACCCTGCAATGACCATGCGTACTCGAGTGCTGATGGATGCCAACCTCTGGTGCATCAGCCCTGCAGCATCACAAAATTGTCGACTCATCTTGTTCACCGGAACGATACCCAGCCCTGTTTCATTACTCACCATAATGATATGTCCCTTTGAGTTTTCCATGGCTAACAAGAACGCCTCTGTTTGCCGAGCAAACAAGTCACCGTCATCATTAAACAGTAAGTTTGTAAACCAGAGGGTTAAGCAATCAATAATGATGCACTGACCTAACACGGCATGAATATCAACAATTTGCGCTAACCTCACTGGTTCTTCTATCAATCCCCAATGGTCCGGCCTCTCAGCTTTATGATTGGCAATTCGATCCGCCATTTCTTCATCACCGCTTGTGGCCGTCGCAACATAGGTCACCGGTAGACCCGTATTCACAGCACACTCAAGTGCGTGAGCAGTTTTACCGGATTTAGCGCCACCCAGTATTAATTCGATCACATCGTTCTCCATTTATTTTGCGCAGCGAAGCCTAATGCGGGTACTGACAGGCTGTCAACACGAGACTATTCTTTAAACGACAAACAAGATTGAATGAGCGCTTCGGAAAAACCAATGGCATACTACACATATATTTTCATACCTTTATATGGCAACCAACATGACACCATTATTTGATATACACAACCCGGAAATCCCTATTGTCGGTGAAAGTCACAGTTTCCCGGTTCGCCGAGTCTACTGCGTCGGAAGAAACTATGCGGCACACGCCCGAGAAATGGGGTTCGATCCTGATCGGGACCCGCCATTTTTTTTCTGCAAGCCAGCGAGCGCAATCGTTTATTGCCCTCCCGGAGAAGCCGTCGACTGCCCGTATCCAGTTAAAACCTCTAACTTTCACCACGAAATCGAATTGGTTGTTGCCATTGGTTCAAGCGGTAAGGATGTACCGATTGCACAAGCGAACGAACTTATCTATGGCTATGGATTAGGACTTGATATGACCCGGCGGGATCTGCAGATCAGCATGCGAGATATTGGACGTCCTTGGGAAATAGGCAAAGCTTTTGACAACGGGGCACCACTTGGTCAAATTTATCCACGATCAACTACTGGACTAATCGAGTCAGGCACAATTGCCGTAAGCGTAGGCGGTGAAACAAGACAAAACAGCAATGTTACCCATTTAATCTGGTCAATACCGGAAATCATCAGTAACCTGTCTACACTTTTTGAATTACAATCAGGTGATATTATTTATACAGGAACACCTGATGGTGTTGGGCATGTTAATGCAGGTGAACAGCTTATTGGTTCCATGCAAGGGCTCGCTGACATAAGTATTACATACGGATAAATATCGATGTTAAAACTTTCGCCTGAGTTAATTGATCGACTACATCGGGTAGAAACCTCGTGCGTTGCCGATGCGGATAAATCGGTTCGGGCTATCGACACCGCAATACACCCGATAACCAACAAAGAACGTATGATTGGCATTGCACATACCGTGCAATGCCATGAAGATTTTCTAACGGTATTAAAAGCTCTGGAGAATGCCAAAGCAGGAGATGTTCTGGTTATAGATACGCAGAACTCAGTTACCGCGGTTGCAGGAGAATTATTTGCTTCTGAGGCCAAACGGAAAGGGCTCGCCGGTATCGTTATCGACGGTGCTTGTCGCGATACAGCGGCATTAAAGCAAATAGGATTACCCGTGTATGCCCGATCAATTAACCCAGTATCCGGTATGACACAGTCAATTGGTAAGATTGGCATTCCGATAACATGTGGTGGTGTAAATGTTAGTCCTGGGGACCTCATATTGGGCGATCAGGATGGTATTGTAGTCATGAACGAAAATGAATTAATTCGGATACTGCCTCTTGCCGAAGAAATTCAACAACTTGAAACCAAACTACTTAATAAAATTGGCAGTGGAGAAAGCCTCTTGGATCTATGTAATTTATCTGAACATTGGAACCAACGAGAAGCTAACAGAAACAGTCACCTAAAATTTAAGATTTAGTTACTCATATACCGAATATAGAATATGCCAATGAAAAACTCGCCGTCAGACAAACTGGATGCAATCGTCGCACAGGCACACAAAAACCGAGTAAGTCGAGAACGAGGCTATAGAGAAAAAGCGATTAAAATGTACCCTTGGGTATGCGGCCGCTGTGCTAGAGAATTTGATCGCTCAAACCTAAAAGAACTTACCGTTCATCACCGCGACCACGACCATGACAATAACCCGGAAGATGGAACCAATTGGGAGTTGCTGTGTGTTTATTGCCATGACAACGAACACTCTAGGTTGCTCGATGCTAACACTGGCTCAACCAACACCGACAATTCGAAGACCACAACCTACAAAGCACTTGCCGGACTTTCCTCACTTATAAAAACAAAGCCATAGGGCGATTAAGCAGGAAGTTAATCAGAACGCTAAAGTCAGCGGGGCTAGCTTTTTATAGGCCGTGTAAGGAAAATACAATCTGCATCATCTTGTATCTGTGTAAATTGACAACTTACTTCGTAGTTATTACGTAAAAACAGTGTTCCAGCGGACATTTTTAGTTGTCTAATCTGAGGCTCGTGATGAAACTCATTGTCACTTATGACCGATGAATGATCTTGTATTGTCTTGTCCATTGCTTTTTCAGCAATATCGAGTTGAGCACCAGAAGCGCTTTCACGAATCATCAAACAAATGCTAAAACCGCTTGCACTAAAACATGATTCCACCAATCCAGATTTATCTGCATGGCAATAGTGTATGCCTGAAAAGTAGGCTTCAAGTTGCAAATCAGTTGCCGATACTGCAGAGGAAAGAAATGTCTTAAATTGATCATTCCAAAAAAGTTGTCGAGCTAGAGAATCAGCCGGTATCGGAAAACCCAATGTTATATTGTTTTCCCTATTTCCCTGCGCCTCAGTTTCGAACGCCCCGAGCACAACCTCGTTTATAAACCCCGGCAGCAAGAGAAAACCCTGACGATTAAGTATGCGCCTACAAAACCCCGTGTAACTGCTCATATTCAAGGGGTGACGATCAAAATTAACTAATCGCGATAAGCCAGTAACTAACATTTTCTAGTTCACTTGCTCCACTATTTCCTTCATATTTTGGATCAAAAACTCACATTCAGATTGTGTGCCAACAGTTATACGCAGAAAATTCTCGATTCGTGGTTTTGCAAAATGCCGCACTAAAATATTTTTCGAACGCAAATCACCAGCCAAATCAGCCGCAGATAAATGACTATGCTGGACAAATACAAAATTGGCACTGGATGGTAAAACCTCAAACCCCAATTTCTTTAGTTCATCACTCAGCCACTTACGTGATTGAATAATCAATGCACAAACTTGGGTAAAATGTTCTGAGTCTTCAATGGATACCACAGCTCCTACTTGGGCAAACCGATTAAGTGGATACGAATTAAAGCTATTCTTCACCCTTTCCAATCCCGCAATCAAATCAACATCACCGATCCCATACCCGACCCTAAGACCGGCTAGTGAGCGAGATTTAGACAATGTCTGTACTACGAGTAAGTTTTTATATCGATGAATTAATTCAACTGCCGATTCTCCGCCAAAATCCACATAAGCTTCGTCTACAATCACGACCGTGTTGGTATTTTTCTGCAAAAAGGTTTCGATATCTTCGAGCCCTAACGCAATACCTGTTGGTGCATTGGGGTTTGCAAAAATAACGCCACCATTATGTTTTGGAAATTCTCGCAAACATATACGAAACTTATGGTCGAGGGGAACTGCCTCGTACTTAATATCAAACAAACCACAGTAAACGGGATAAAAGCTATATGTAATATCGGGAAAACAAATAGGCAGTGTTTGCCTAAAGAATGCGTTAAAAGCATGGGCAAGAACCTCATCAGAACCGTTCCCAACAAATACCTGCTCCGGTGAAACTTTGTAGTTTTCTGCAATTGCAGTCTTGAGCAAGGATGACTCAGGGTCTGGATATAGTCGCAAACTTTCGTCGGCAACAGTGTTCATTGCCAAGATAGCTTTCAGTGAGGGTGGATGAGGGCACTCATTCGTATTCAGTTTTAATAATCGTTTTTGTTTTGGTTGTTCCCCAGGAACATAGGGTTGCAGAGTATGGATTGCGGGGCTCCAAAGCGTGGACATTAGAAAGTGTGCCTTAAGTTATCGTAAGTTGTAGGAGGACATTAGGATAAAATCCCGACGCTGGCATGGTTATAAACTAGCGCCAATCATTATTTCTAACTTTATATATAATACGGAAAAAAATACAATTAATTTACGTTGTGTGTACTAAGAATATGCCTACAAATAGCCCTTTATCAAAAATTAGCGACTACGTTTTCTTCCATGCAGATCACAGCCCCGAAACAGAGGCAATGGTCTGGAACGACACACGGGTCAACTATCGCTCCTTTGCCCAGCAAGTAGAAAACGTGTCCCAAGCACTCATTGCTTACGGCATACAAAAAGGTGATCGTGTAGCTTTGTTAGGCTCACCTCGTCCGGAATTTTTTATTGTAATGATGGCAACAGTCGATATCGGAGCCATCTGGATGGGGATGCACCCTCGTTATAAAATCACCGAGTTCAGACATGTTGTAGATACGGCACAGCCTAAACTAATTTTTGCGTTTGATGAAATTGACGATCGTAACTACGCTGTTGAATTAAAAACCTTAAGAAGCGAGTTTGCGAGTGTAGCCGAATTCATCATTTTCGATAATCAAAACCCGGCCACGGGCATCAGTTTTGACAATTTTCTAAGCGCTGCAGATCGAGTAACGTCGGACAGTTTGAAAAGCCTGAGAGAAAGTGTTGAAACAGATGATCCGGCTGTCATCATTTTCACCTCAGGAACAACAGGCCGCCCGAAAGGAGCAATGAATAGTCATTATGGGCTTGTGCATTGCGCCCATATCGAGCTCAGTCGTTGGCCTGGAAAGAATATGCGAGTCTTGCAAAACATGCCCATTAACCATATAGCAAATATCGGCATGATGTCGAGCTACGCACTTGTTGATGGTGGAACCCTCGTATTTATGGATCAATTTGATCCCGGCGCAATCTTACATACGATTGAGCACGAAAAGATAACCTTTTGGTTGCAAGCACCCGCAATGTTTCACATGGCGATGAATCATGAAAATTTTCCACAAACTGATTTGTCATCACTACAGTACATTATCTGGGGCGGCGGCCCTATGCCTCAGCATATGGTCGAATCACTAAGGAAAGCTGGCGCAACACTAGCCATGGCATACGGAATGACTGAACTTACCGCGTACGTATCGTATTCTGATCTTGATGCCGATTCAGAAGTGCTTGCCAACAGTATTGGTAAACCAGAAGCTCACTATGACCTGCGCTTAATGGGATCAAACGGCGAACTTGCGAATCCGGGACAATCTGGCGAGATTCAGGCTCGGGGTCGTTGGCTTATGCGTGGTTATTTTAATCAAAAAGAAGCAACTGATGAAGCCTACACCGAAGACGGCTGGTTTAAAACCGGTGATATAGCCGAATGCAGGACAGATGGAAACTGGAAATTAGTCGGCAGAACAAAAGAAATGTATAAATCAGGTGGATTTAATGTTTATCCTCGAGAGATTGAAATAGCAATCGAAGAGCATAACGCTGTAGCTATGTCAGCCGTTCTAGGCGTAAGCGATCCCCTATACGACGAGGTAGGTTATGCATTTGTGCAACTGCAACCCGGCGCCAATGTTGACATATCAGAACTACACGACTGGTGTCATGAGAAACTAGCAAACTACAAAGTGCCAAAAACATTCCAAATCCTGTCAGAATTACCAAAACTACCCATCGGCAAAATCGATAAGCAGTATTTGCGTCGGCAACTTGCCTCGTTTAGCTAGTTAATAACGAAACTCTTATACTACTTTCGTCAATAGTGCCAACTAAAATGATAGACTCGTAGCCAGTTTTTATTTGTACACGTTAAGTCATGGTCAACAACATCGGTAATATTATAGATTTAGGTCATCAGCGCGAGCTGAGAGGGCGTAATGGGCCGAGAAAAGACGAATTAAGAAATCTAGCAAAAGCCCAGGAAATGATCTATCAGGCCTGGGAAATTAATGACCCTATCGAGCGAGTAGAAATCGCCGAAGAAGCTTTGGAAATTTCAAAACTCTGCGCTGACGCTTGGGTACTTTTAGCAGAGGATGCTGCAGATTCTCCGGCACAGGAAGTTGAGTTTTTCCAAAACGGTGTTACAGCAGGTGAAGATGCCCTTGGTAAACAGTTTTTTGAAGAAGAATCCGGTTCGTTTTGGGGTAGTATCGAATCACGACCCTATATGCGAGCACGAGCGGGGTTAGCACACTGCTTATGGGACACGGGTAAAAAAGAAAAAGCTATCACTCACTACCGTGAATTACTGCGACTAAACTCTGCGGATAATCAAGGCGTGCGGTTCGTACTTTTAACGAGTCTGCTGATTTTAAAGCGTCACGAAGAAGCGTATACAATTCTCGACAGCAATCCGGAAGACGAATATTCCGCTACCTGGGCCTACAGTCGTGCATTAATCAGCTTTCGTGAGTCAGGTGACAGTCGCACCAGCAATGAAGCCCGATCATTTGCCACACGAGCAAATCGCTATGTTCCAACATATCTAGCTGGAATTCGAAAAATGCCCAAATTTCCACCAGAATATCTTACGCCCGGAGATAAAACAGAGGCTGTCGCCTATGTTTATGACAACCGGCAGTCGTGGGTTGACACCGAGGGAGCAATTGACTGGCTCCTCAAGGAACACGGGGTGTAGTCAAATCTCGTAGTTTTTTTAGTACATCCCAAATATTGGACCAACCCACTCAAGCAGAGTAGTCAGCACGATCAATTAATTAAGACGCCTAGCACTGCAACATTAGGTGATTCAGAATCTTTGATGTTTTTTAAAATGGTGCTGTTTATCTAGCCGAACCAACTTCTGTTATATTATTATTTCCTTAATGATGTACTGTCTTAATACCCATTAATACTCTCGGTGACTCCCTTGGAAGCACATATTCACGAATGGCTTAACCTTCTAATCCGCTGGATTCATATGATCGTTGGCATTGCCTGGATCGGCGCCTCTTTCTATTTTAACTGGTTGGAGAATCGACTGGATCGCTCGCAACCACAGGAAGAAGGTATTGCTGGGAACCTTTGGGCGATACATGGTGGCGGTTTTTATCATTTAAAAAAGTTTCAGGTTGCACCTCCAAGTCTACCTGTCGATCTCCACTGGTTTAAATGGGAAGCGTATACGACATGGCTCTCCGGTATGGCATTGCTCTTCGTCGTCTATTATTTTAATAGTCAGGCTTTTATGCTGGATCCGTCTAAGTCCGACCTAGACCCGTTTAGCGCCATTGCTCTAGGATTGGGAACCATAACTATTTCTTGGTTGGTTTATCACTACTTGTGCAAAAGCGTATTACGCTCCCAACCATTATTACTTGCTGGGGTTTTAGTACTTTTATTAGCCTGTTTAGCATGGCAATTGGATAGCGTTTTATCTAGTCGAGCAGCCTACATACACGTAGGTGCGGCAATCGGCACAATTATGGTAGCAAACGTATTTTTCGTGATTATTCCCGGTCAACTAGAGTTAGTTACCGCACTGAAAGAAAATCGACAGCCTGATGCAAGTCCAGGCAAGGATGGACTACTTCGTTCACGGCATAACAACTATCTAACTTTGCCAGTGCTATTCATAATGATCAGCCATCACTTTCCAAGCACCTATGGAAATAGTCAGGCTTGGATGGTTCTAGTAGGAGTTAGCTTAATCAGCATAGCGGTTCGACATTACTTCAATATAAGACATATGAAAAAGCAGGCAATATGGATACTTCCAGCTGCTATGATTTGCATGGTAGTGACTATGTTGTTAACGGCCCCAAAAACGGTGCAAAACTTCTCAGATGCGCATATTGATGATATAGATGTAATGGTGGTGGTTAATCAGCGTTGTACGGTATGTCACTCATCAAGCCCCACACAAGCCGGATTTTCAGCAGCCCCGGGGAACATTATGCTAGACACTGTTGAACAACTTAAAAGCCATGCACCACGGGTATTGATAAGCGCAGTAACTACAAAAACCATGCCCTTAGGTAACCTTAGTGCTATGACGGAAGAAGAACGCACATTGCTTGGGCTTTGGTTGGAACACGAGATAAATCACCCAGAATAAACATCATCGTTTCTACTATAAACGGTATGCTCACAAAATTGATTACTCAACGCACTATGCAATGAGTAATATTGCTTATTCTGTTGCGGCCTGTTCTGATCCAGTTTCAGCAGATTTTGAAAACCAGTTCAACATTCTTTCATAACTGTACAACAATACCGGTACCAGCAGCAATACCAATAGTGTTGAGAACGCCAGCCCAAATGCTATCGATGTAGCCATTGGTATTAAAAACTGCGCCTGCAGAGATGTTTCAAAAAACAATGGTGTAAGCCCGCCTATTGTTGTCAATGACGTTAACAATACGGCACGCAGCCGTTTACATGCTGCTTCAATAACGGCCTCACGTAAGGCCATGCCTTGTTGTCTTAGTTGTCGAAAAAATATCACCAAAATAATGGAATCGTTCACCACGATACCGGCTAGTCCAAAAAAACCGAAAAGAGAAAGCACGGTTAAATCTAAACCTAGGAATACGTGCCCCCAGAAAGCTCCTACAAGACCGAAAGGAATAATAGCCATAACCACCAAAGGCCATCCATAAGAGCCGAATACCCAAGCCAAGACCAGATATATCATAATCAGTGCAAGCATTGCTCCACGACGCATATCGGTAATGGTCTCCTTCTGATCCGCCTGCCGACCCTCCATGGAAAATTGTACTCCCCATTGTGCAGACAACGATTGCATGTTGTTACTGCGAAAGTTCTCCAGCACCGTATTGGCGTTACTTACCGCAGAATCCACGTCACCGGTAACCGTTACCGCAAGTCGCCCATCGGCATGTCGAACAGAATCGAAACCTCGTCGAGTAGAAATATCAACTAGGTTTGAAACGGGGACAATCCCCCCTGTTGGTAAGATAATATCAAAGGTATCCAAACTATTAAGTCGATTACGCTCACTGTCTGGCAACACAACACGCACTTCCACTTCATCGTCTCCATCTGCCATCACCTGAACAAGATAACCATCATATGCTGCCCTAAGCTGTCTGCTCACCTCCTGAACAGAAAGACCAAGGGACTCCGCCGTGGGCGTTAGCTTGAAAATTAATTGTTCTCTACCAAAAGGTAGATCATCCTCCAATCCAGAGACACCGGGAACAGAGCCCAGCAGCCGCTTAAAATCCTCAGACGCTCCCTTTACCGCCAACACATCATTACCGGTAATACGAACATCTATATCGCGTCCAGGTGGTCCACCACGTCTCTCATTTACCGTTAATGTTTCGATCCCCGCAACAGCTTCCACTCGCTGCTTCCAGTTCGCAACAAAAGTACGATTGCGAACCTCGCGTTTATCCGGCTCTGTCAACTCGACCAATACAGATCCGTATTGATCACCTCGTTTTCCAGATCGGTTATCTGCACTTACAGCGGCACCATGCTGCACCACAGCAGATACAATGAGACCACCACCGAGCTGTTCTTCGGTCAACCAAAGCTGTTTTTCAACATGGGTTAGAAAGTCCGTTACTTTGTCTTTTGGAGTGCCGGCGACAAAACCAACATTCGCATAGAGAACAGTAGACTCTGCTACTGGGAAAAACGTAAAGGCTATTCGCCCGGCGGCCATCCATCCTACTGTCATCAACATACAGAATATCGCAATAGACACGCTAACCCCGCGATAATCCAGCGAGATTGTAATCAACGGTCTAAAGATTCTATTTTGCAGGTATTCAAAAGCAGCATTCAATCGCTGTCTTACCCATCCCTCCCGTTTACGATCCATATTCTTGAAAGAATTACGAATATGTCCCGGCAATACTAAGAATGATTCAACTAAAGATGCCAGGATTACACATATAACCACTACAGGTATTGCCTGAAGAATATTTCCAATAATGCCACCAACCAATAACAACGGTAGAAAAGCCGCAATAGTAGTTAAAGATGATGACAGTACCGGTGCAAACATTCGACGCGCACCCATTTCTGCTGCATCCAGCGCCTCGGCGCCATCCCTAAAATGCGCCTCTGCATCTTCACCGACAACGATAGCATCATCAACGATGATTCCCAGTGCCATAATCAGCCCAAACAAACTGATCATATTGATCGAACCACCGATCAAATACAAAATACCTAACGTCGCCATAAATGATACGGGTATTCCGATAGTTACCCAGAATGCAATACGACCACTAAGAAACAGAAACAAGATAAAAACGACCAGCAGCAAACCAGTCCCACCATTTTTTATCAACAAGGATATCCGACTCTGAATCAGCTTCCAAGATTCGTCGTAGGTAAGAATAGAGACTCCGGGTGGCAATGTTGGTTTCGTCTCAGTAAGCCATTCATCAAATATTTCGGCCGATTTCAGACTATCACTCTTCTCTGCTCGGGATAAACGGAGTTCTACAGCAGGCTGCCCTTTATACTCGACCGTTAGCTGAGAAGTTTGTGGTCTACGCTCAATCTTTGCTATATCACCCACCGTAACACGCTGGCCTTCAGCGTTAACGAGTATAGGCAATCCCTCGAATTCGAGTCCCGTGCGCCTCTGGTCAATAAACCTCAGCTGGCGTGCAACTTCATCCCTACCAATAACACCAACCGGCACATCTACAGACGCTGCTGCTACACGTTGGCCAATATCAACCAGTGACAAACCCAGAGACTTCTGAATATTTGACGGAACTTGAATCGCAATTTCTTCTTCGGGCAGCCCGACTATGGAAATCCGCGCAATACCGCGGTCTAGCAGTTCCCGCTCAAACCGATGCGCTAGTTCTCGAAGCTCACGAACATCGTCCGGTCCATGAACAACCAAACGCGCAACAGGTTCATAACGAACAACACGATTTACCTCGGGCGTTTCCGCCGTGGCCGGTAAATTGCGCACCAACCCTACCTTTTCCTTAACCTGGTCTACGGCAAGACCCATGTCAGTGCCTTCTACAAATTCAAGACTAATAGTTGAATATCCGTCCGCCGAAACTGATGTCATTTGTTTAACATCATCAACATTAGTCAACTCTTGTTCGAGAGGCGTCGTTATAAGTTGTTCAACATCTTCTGCACTGGCTCCGCTCCAAACTACTCGTATAGATGCAAAGTCGAGATCAAAAGTTGGGAAAAATTGAGTATTCAACTTACTCAAACCCCAAAAACCCGCCAACACCATCATAATCATAAGCAGATTGCAGGCGACTGGGTGATTGGCAAAAATACCCAGAAAATCTCTATTTGCAGAAGGAGTGCTCAATTTGTGATCTCACGGACCTTTAGCCCATCTACAGCAGCTGGTATCTGTGTAGTTACAATTCGATCTCCATTTTTCAACTCAGGGGACTCCACAATAACTCCAGCAATGCCATTTTTAAGCACTAGTTCGCCAGAGTATTGGACATCCACACCTTGTAACCTTCCATCAACGATACGATACACAGAATTTGAACCGTATAACGCCGAAACCGGTAACACCAGCGAGTTCTCCACCGGCGATAACTCGATGCGTAATTCAACAACCCGCCCCACTTCTATTACCGGCATAGATTTAGCATCAAATGCAAAATAACCGTCTAATCCGCCCTGACCTTGCCGTATAAAGCCTGCCAACCGATCAAGACGCATCTTAATAGGTTGCTCCTGAATACTCACCGTGCCATGCACAACGGTATTATCTCTTAGACTGGATCGGACTGAAGCAATAAAACGTTCAGGAATTTGCGCACGCGCCTCAATGGTCTCAGTATCGTAGAGCTCAATAATTCCATCTCCAAGCCGTAAACGTTCTCCGGGAGATACATGTACATTAATAACTCTGCCGTTAAATGGTGCCGTAATACGGGTCTTTTCAAGATCCAGTTCTAATTGAGCCAGGCGATCCTGGACACGGGAAAGGTTTGTCTCAAGTCTGATCATTCGTGGGACATGATCATCGAGGCTCCGCTGTCTTTGAATAATTGCCAAGGAACGAGAACGGATAACTTGTAGTGCATCATCCACACCCACTTCAGAACCTGCTTTAGTTTTTGCCAGCTTTCGAGCTCGCGATAGATTCCGTTGTGCCAAAGATAACAGCGCCTGTTCATCAACGAGTGCAGCTTGATCGGAACTATACGTATTTTGTTCACTGACAATGAGCGAATTCAGTTCTTTAATTTCCGACGAAATCTGATTCTTGATTAGTAATAAGTCACGGGAATCCATAACCGCAAGTAACTGTCCCTTGGTAACGAATTCTCCTTCGCGAACATCAACAGCATCTACACTTGATGCCACGGCAGCACTTAAGGTTGTTTGATTAGGCGACTCGATTCGTGCATATAACTGCACTTCCGGCTTAAAAGCACCGAATTCGACTGTCACAATATCCACAGACCATTCCTTCTCCGGAGCTTCAATTGCCACGGGTTCCGGTCGACTAGCCTTTAATATGGTAGAACTATAAATACCGATCGCTAAAATTACTATCGGTAGAAGAAATTTCAGTACACGTTTCATTTTTCTAAATTATTTAATTGGCAGGTAGAATGACCAGCGGGAGCTTGGAAAGTCATGAGTTATTAGTGCATGCCGCCCATATTACGGATTTTACAACGACTCAAAATAACTCACGGAAAAGCTAGAATGGTAGAACTATTTTCCCCTTATTATTATCATTAGTGTTCCCACCAACATCTAGAATTTTCCGAACCGATGACACAGATGGAGCGATGGGAGCTTTCTTTGCGGCAGTCAGGTTGTTATACGCGGTGACAGTTTTCTTTCCCGGATCAGAATTGGGTTTGAGCTCAGCACGCTCTATTGAAAGTTTTTCCAACTTTCCATTACGTTCAATTAAAACATGATTAGACAGCACCTTGCTCAATGTTGCGCCACTTTTGCCAATTGCTTGCCCTACTTTAACCACCTGTTGTTTACCGCGGCTAATTTCAATGAGCGCCAAGGATGAAGATAAAGGTTGCCGAGCCATTACACCGACTAATTTTAGGTTGAGCCGGGTAGGTGGTGCTACTACCGCTTTTTTTACCACCTCTCGTTTCTCCTGACCGAACAAATTAGATCGAACAACGTGCCGAATATCGATCAGTGCTGTTTTCTCTTTTACAGGGTCAACAGCAGCTGCAACTGGCCGAAGACCACCATTTTCGAATACTCCGCGCTGCCACGCATCATATCCAATCCAACCGATTACGCTTAACGCAAGGCCGTTAAGGAACAGAAACACTAACAACTTTCCGAAAAATTTCAGCATATTATAATTCTAACGGCATCCGTGTTTCGAACTCAAGCAAAGTGAAATTGACAAGATGCATAAAGTCGATTATTTTGCAGTGCAGCATTGGTGCAACGCAACAAGCCACAGTATGCGCCACCAGATTTAGTAAGTACATAAATTAAAGGTGAAATATGAGTAAGAAAACAGCATTGGTTACGGGGGGAACAGGAGGTTTAGGCACAGCCATTTGTAAAACTCTTGCCAACCGTGGAGATGTCGTAATTGCATGCCACCTCCCACATGAGCTAGAACAAGCGAGTCAGTGGCAGGCTCAGCTAAAACAGGAAGGAATCGATGCAAACATTATTGCTGGAGACGTAGGATCTTTCGACGCCGCGGCTAGCATGATTAGTACTATTGAAGCTGAATTCGGGTGGATTGATATTCTTGTCAACTGTGCCGGGATCACTCGCGATAGCACATTACGAAAAATGGATGAAAAAGACTGGGATGACGTTATTAACGTTAATCTAAGCAGTGTATTTAATGTCACACGTCATGTAATTGAAGGAATGACCGAGCGTGGCTATGGACGTATCGTAAATATATCTTCAGTCAATGGACAACGAGGGCAGTTTGGACAGACAAATTACTCCGCGGCGAAAGCTGGGATGCATGGCTTTACCATGTCTCTAGCTCAAGAGTCTGCTCGCAAAGGAGTTACTGTTAACACTGTATCGCCAGGATATATTGATACCAGCATGACCGCGGCCATGCCAGACGAGATTCGAACTTCAATTGTTGCCGGTATACCCGTAGGTAGAATTGGTGAGCCACAAGATATTGCGCACACCATCGGCTTTCTAACATTGGAGCAAACATCTTACATAACCGGAGCCAATATTCCGGTCAACGGTGGAATGTTTATGTCGTTCTAAGCGTTACGGTTTTTCCGTATACGTAAAAAAGGCCTCAATACGAGGCCTTTTTTATAGCGTATAATCCACTAATGTCAGTAGTTACTCACTCCTCAAAAACACCATAAACCTCTTCATCATTTCCCTATGCCAACCATCGCAATAACTCCGGGAGAACCTGCCGGAATCGGACCTGAACTTGCTATTATGCTCGCGCAAGAGAAGCTTGACTGCGAGTTGATTGCTATCGCCGACCCCCAGTTATTGCAGCGTACCGCACAAGGTCTTGGCATTGACACCAAACTGGTTGAAGCTAACGGAAGCGAACATAAAGCAGGCACGCTACATTACATTCCGGTACCGCTCCAAGCCAATGTCGTCCCGGGTCGTCTCAACACCTGCAATGCACCTTACGTATTGAAAACTCTGGATATGGCCGCACAAGGGTGCCTAAGTAATCAATTTGATGCCATGGTTACCGGGCCAGTGCAGAAATCGATCATAAATGAAGCTGGTATCCCTTTCAGCGGCCACACCGAGTACCTGGCAGCACACTGCGGCACGGATCTGCCGGTAATGATGCTGGCAAGCAGAGACTTACGGGTCACCTTGTACAGCACTCACATACCATTATCCGCGGTGAGCGACTATATCGATCGCGATCGAATTATAAAAATAGTTTCTATTATAGCCAATGACCTAGAAACTCGATTTGGAATTAGCAACCCGGTTATTTCAGTATGCGGTCTAAACCCACATGCCGGAGAAAATGGACATATTGGTCGCGAGGAAATAGAGTCCATCATTCCCGCACTCGATATTTTGCGAGCACAGGGCATTAACGTAATCGGACCGCTCCCTGCGGATACCGCTTTTACGCCTGCTGCATTAGAAAAAACCGATACTGTTCTGGCTATGTATCATGATCAGGGACTCCCGGTTATTAAACATAGTAGTTTCGGCGAGGTTGTTAATATCACACTTGGTTTACCTATTATTCGAACATCAGTTGATCACGGCACCGCACTCGACTTGGCCGGTACAGGAAAAGCAAATGTCGATTCATTGCGCGAGGCCGTGTCTTGCGCTCTGGAATTGTGTCGCCACCAGGCAAAACGTTCATGAACGTGCGCTCTAATAATTAATTTCAGACTACACTATGTCGAATTCAATCATTGCAAAAAAGCGCTTTGGTCAACATTTTCTAAATGATTCAAACATTATTGATTCAATTGCACACGGCTTGGGAGCGCAACCTAAAGAAAAAATCATTGAAATCGGTCCCGGCACTGGAGCACTAACCCAACAACTGCTTAAAAGAGATCTGGATATAACCGCGCTTGAAATCGATCGGGATCTTATCGGATATTTGAAGAAAGAGTTCTTCGTTTACGAAAACTTCTCCGTATTAGAAGCTAATATCCTGAAAACCGATATCGCGAGTCTGGGCTTTGATCAACCCGTTAAAATAATAGGAAATTTGCCTTACAACATATCTTCGCCTATTATTTTTCACTTGTTGTCCCAGCTTCCCAACATTGAAGAAATGTACTTTATGTTACAAAAGGAAGTAGTAGACCGAATCTGCGCATCTCCCGGCACGAAACAATATGGCCGCCCCAGTGTGGTAATACAAAGAGTTTGCCATGTTCAATCGGAACTTGTTATCCCTCCAGAAGCATTTTCACCACCGCCAAAGGTGATGTCTGCCATGATAAGATTACGTCCATTGGAAAAACCATTGGGAAGTCATTTAGACTCCATGTTTTTCGAAAAATTTGTGGCCACGGCGTTTAGTCAGCGACGCAAAACACTCCGAAACACTATTGGAAAATTAGTCTCCAAAGAGGAGTTTCTTACTGCCCAGATTGATTCATCAAGACGGGCTGAAACATTAAGTATCGAAGAATTTATAACATTAGCCAGCTTCCATCGAGAGTAATTAGCAACATTGTCCCGCTTAATAAAAAACAATACCTTAGCTGTCGGCGAAGATGGCGTATACAGTCATCCAACTAGTGCCGAAAAAGATTTTGCGTACTCCGACGGGAGTGAAGCCGAGAAATATCTTTTTAGCGTATTCTCGGAATGTGAAGATCTTGGTAGTCATTCTGAAGAACTTCAATTAAAAATCAAAGATTGGCCTTCCGAGTATCACCTTTCAGGTAAACGTGCCAATTTATTCCGTGCATTTGAATTACCAGCGGGAGCAAAAGCGTTAGAGCTCGGTTGTGGATGCGGCTCTATAACACGTTATCTTGGAGAGCAAGCCTTACAGGTAGAAGCAATAGAGGGCAGCAGAATTCGTGCAAGTCTTGCCCGGCAAAGATGCCGAGACCTTAGCAACGTCGATATCATTCAGGCAAATTTTAACTCTATTGAATTACCTGATGAAGAATACGACCTGGTTTTTCTTATAGGTGTAACAGAGTATGCCAGACTCTTTTCCCCAAAGAGTACGAGCGACAGGGGCGCAGTTGTTGATTTACTAAAACGGGTTAGCAAAAGCCTGAAACCCGGCGGCCAAGTAATCGTCGCAATCGAAAATCGCACAGGCATGAAATACCTGCACGGTGCTCACGAAGATCATTACTCTTTACGCTATGTTGGTATTGACAACTATGACGATTCAGCGGGGATACGCACGTACACTCAAGACGAATGGAGACAGATCAGCAAAGATTGTCAGTTTGAACATCAGTCGTTTTTCTATCCTTTCCCAGACTACAAAATACCTACGGTATTATTGGGTGAGTCGTATATAACGAAGGATAAAAATGCATGGTGTCATTTGGAAGGAATTCATTCCGATGACTATATATTTCTTTTCGATCCTTACATACCGGAAAGCTTGAGCTGGCAAACATACAATGCCGCTGGCGTATTAGGTGACATGGCAAACTCCTTTTTAATCGTCATGTCCAAGCAAACTGAAGTCGGCACTTTTACAAATCTCGATTTTGCACATCTACCGGATTTTCGACGCAAACGCGAGTTTTGCACCGTAATAACCAAAAACAGCAACGAGCAGAACGTCAGTCGACAACCGCTAGCGAAAACTGGAAAAAACAACACAAGTGACGAACCGTTTCACTATGGTCAACTGCTGTCAGCGCGCTGGGCACGTACGTTAATCATTTATAACGATGCCCACCGTTTTCTGACACTTATTCAAACATATATAGCTTTTCTAAAAAACCACCACCTGCAGCATGGTCAAATACCAATTGATTTATTGCCAAATAATATTGTGGTGTCCAGCTCAGGGAATTATCAGATATTCGATCAGGAATGGAGTGAAAACAATAACAACAGCAGCGAATTTATGCTGTTTCGTGCACTTTTAATATTTACCAATCACTACCGCCCTGCGATTCGGCAATTTTGCCGAAACCAGAACATACTAGATGTTGAATCTTTTCTCCGATATTGTTTTCAAGGACTTGGTTTTGATCGTCAACAATTTACGGACTTTTGCATCCTCGAAGATACCTTTCAGAATCGAGTACTCCTTGGCCGCGATGCCAACACACAATCTGTTTTAACAACTCCGTTAATAGAGAGTCCTGTCAAAGCATTGGTTGATACACGACTGTATTGGAACAAAACCGAAAATGGATTCACCGACAAAAACAGTGTTGGGTTATCCATCGCTATTGAGGATAGCAAACAGATTCTTAGTTACACATTCACCCCCAGCACATCGAAACTAGAATCGTTTCGATTTGATCCATGCGACCAGAATAAACCGAATAGCGTAGGCTTCTTCCATATCGATTCCATTCGAGTGTTAGTTAATCAAAATCCCGGTTCTGAACCAAAAGAAATGTGGTCACTCGACGGACAAAGTCTTATTCTTAACAAATCACAAGTCAAACAAATTAGTCGTCCGGACTCGAATGGCTGGTTAGCGGTTACAGGCGATGATCCCGCACTCATATTTGAACCAAATCTCGCACTGGACAACCCATCCCAGAACATAAGAATTGAAGTAACCTTGGAGTATGCTACAAATCTAGATTATCAAATGGCTCGTTGCGCATTTATCGATCGCGAAACTGCCTTGCTCAACAAGTTAAATGATCTGGAAGTTCGATTGTCCCGTGCGAAACGCGCGGAAAGAGATTTACACGCTATTCGTCAGTCACGCTCATGGCGTTTGTTAACGAAAATACGCTCAGCTTTTATGAAGAAATAAAAAGGCGGAGTTCACTGCCGCTAGACAAACCGCCAATGCAATATAGTGAGTGGGGAGAATTGCGATGGCTAAGAAAATAACAATAGCTAAAGCGTGATAAAGTCATTATCACTATAGTGGCTCAAAACACTCAGGTGAATTATTTGCAGGACTGTTAACCAACGAACTAACCGCGTGATAGCCAATCCCTGCACCGTCTACGGTACCGACAAGCGCATCGATCTCAGTTTCGTTTTTTTCGGGATTTAACCATTGATTTATACCATCAGAATCCAGAATTAACGGCATCCGATGATGCACGGCACTTAATCCTTGCGAGGCCTGTTTCGTTACGGCACAAAAGCTATAAATAGACTGATCAGTCAGACGACGATTACTTTCCCAGAGCCCTCCCATGACAAACGGCTTTCCATCATCACGCCGAAAATAATACGGCTGCTTGCCTGTATCGGTTTTACCCCATTCATAAAACCCATCACACAATATCAAACAGCGTCGCTTGTTGGCAGCGTGCTTAAACATTGGCTTGCTGAACATTGTCTCGGATCGGGCATTGATTGGGCGCTGTAACCCCGTTTTTGAAACCCAGCCAGGAACCAACCCCCACTCTAATGGGGCCATCTTTCGTTCCCCAGTTGCGCTTAATGCTACGGTAACGGCCTTCTGAGATGGAGTAATGTTGTAACTTGGTTCGCAGCTATTTTTATCGTCAAGAACTAACCCCTCGATTAATTCGGCAAATACCTCCAGCTCACTATGTCGATCAAACCTTCCACACATAATTCACTCCACGATTAACAAAATCTCGCCTCATCAACTTACCGCAACATTTGAAACTATTGATCGAAATTCTGACTTACTGATTCCACCCACTCTCGTGCCAGGGTATTAACTTCCCGAGCCTTTTTACCTGTTGTATCTATAGGTTGACCAATTTTCACTACGATTTCCCCAGGGTATTTAAGAAAACCTCGACGCTTCCAGAACAGTCCAGCATTATGGGCAACAGGCAATACCATTGCTGCGGCTTTTGTAGCCAACATTGCGGCGCCAGGATTAAACTTGCCCGTTTCTCCAGGGGCCATTCGCGTGCCTTCTGGAAAGACCACAACCCACCGGCCCTGCTGCATGCGATCTATGCCCTGTGTTATTAGTTGATCCAAGGCTTTCATACGCGTTGATCGATCAATTGAAATTGGCTGGGATGCTGCCAAACCCCAACCAAAAAAAGGAATTTTCAATAACTCTTTTTTTAATACCCACGCTTGCGCCGGAAAGATTGTCTGTAATGCAATCGTTTCCCAGGCCGACTGATGATTACATAAAATCACACCCGGTTGATCCGGTATATTTTCAAGGCCTTCAACACGGTGAGTTAGTCCACAACATAACCTTAGCCAGAACACCACAAAGTGCGCCCAACCGCTAATAATTCGACTGCGTAAAATCGGCTTCATTGGCCATGCAATCATAGTGATTGGCCAAAAAACTACTGAACTTATCGCCATACCAACAAAAAATACCGCTGATCGAATCCATATAAGCATAACTATAAACCGTTTTCGTTCGCTCGTTGTTCGCAATCGAGCAGCTCATGTTCGAGACCGCCGTCCAAAAGGTCATCAACAAATGCGCTCAAGTCCTTGTAAATGGGTATGTCCGGAACCGCCTGTAATGATAGATCAGTTGCCAGCATTTTCATGGTCTTTCGTCCTTTTCCGGTTTTTACCAGCACAGGAAAAGCCCCTACCTCAACTGCGGCCTGTAAATCCCGAAGGGAATCCCCAACCGCAGGAACAGCACACAATGAATGCCCTGTTCTGTGTGCCAAGTCTCTAAATAGTCCAGACTTTGGTTTTCTGCAGTCGCACAGATCCGCCGCCGCATGGGGGCAAAAAAATATGCCGTCTATAGCGCCGCCCTTGTCATGCACCATGCGAACCATCTTCTGATGAATGAAGTTCAGAGTATCAATATCAAACAGTCGCCGCGCAATTCCGGACTGATTGGTAATAACCATCACGCTGTATTCCATTCGCGTTAGCCTAGCAATGGCTTCAAGAGACCCTGGAACTGGCAACCACTCTTCTGGAGATTTAATAAAATTTTCAGAATCCTGATTAATAACACCGTCACGATCAAGAATTATCAACTTCTTCATTCGCTAAACTCCGACACTCTAATTCGACCATTTACTATTTTGCTTTTACGGGTAGAGAGCTTTCCCATTTTTGTTTGAAAAGCCTGGTCAAGATCAAAGTCAGCCGCAATTGCAGTGCCAATTAGTAAAATCAACAAATCGGCACACTCTTCAGCTAATTGATCTTTCCCCTTACCCTTAGTCACACACGCAGAAATCTCTCCCAGTTCCTCGGCCATTAACGCAACCCGATAAGCTAGATCTTCTCCACCGGCTCTGCGCAGATCGTGTTTATCATGAAAGCTCTGCACCAGGGCGAGCATTTCCTGATAGCTAGAGGGATTCAATCTTCAGCCTCTCGAGGCTGAAGCTTAGAAATATCGGCAATACCCATAAATAAACCTGATAATTGATTAAGTAACGCTATTCGATTGGCACGCAAGGCCAGATCCGTATCCATAACCATTACACCATCAAAGAACTGATCCACCGGCTCACGAAGACGAGACAAGATCTCCAAAGCCGAAGCGTAATCCCCTCTTCGAATCAGCGGTGATACCTGCGAACTATAGCGCATTAAGATCTGTCCTAATTCCAGTTCTGCAGGTTCTTTCAATAAATCAAAATCCATTTGCCCTATGGATTCTGAGTCAACTTTCTTCAGAATATTATTTATGCGTTTGTTAGCGGCAGCCAGACTGGCTGAAGCCGGCATTGATCGAAACGCAGCTACGGCATGTAATCTTTTGTCAACGTCATATGGGCGGGTTGGCCGAATTGCACCAACAGCGGCTACTTCGTCCGAGCTAAACCCGGATGCCGCATAATAAGCGGCATATCTGTCGGTAATAAAGGCGACCGCACGTTCGCCTGCACCATCTGGAATAACAACACCATCATTCTGTAGATTCTTAATCGCTTGTTCGAAAATTACATTTAAATCAAGATCAAGTTCACCTTCAATAAACGTACGTATTAATCCCAGAGATAATCGGCGTAATGCATAAGGATCTTTATCACCTGTTGGCTCCTCACCACTCACAAATATTCCAGCTAATGTATCAACCTTATCCGCGATAGAGACAATTCTACCGACATCTCCTGAGGGTAACGAATCTCCCGCCTGCCTTGGAAAGTAATGCTCTTCAATGGCTAAACTTACTTCCGCTGTTTCACCATCACCCCGTGCATAATATTTACCCATCGTACCCTGCAGGTCGGGAAACTCACCGACCATTGCCGATACTAGATCCGCCTTACAGAGTTGGGCCGCACGCACACACGCGTCTACATTTATATCATTATCCCGCGCAAGACCTCTGGAAAGAGCCATTATTCTCAAGGTTTTTGCATACACCGATCCAAGCTTACGATGAAACAATAGGCCTTTAAGGCGCTCTACTCTGCTCTCCAGTTTCTGCTTATGATCCTCCAACCAAAAATATTCTGCGTCCGCTAAACGAGCTCGCAGCACACGTTCATTTCCCTGCCTTACCCGGTCGACATCGCTACTCTTAATATTACTTATGGTAATAAAATTCGGCATTAACTGTTTAGAATCATCAACAATATGAAAGTACTTTTGATGATCACGCATTGACGACACCAGCGCCTCGGTTGGAACCTCTAGTAGCTTTTCGTCAAAGTTTCCAGCGATAGCCTGCGGAAGTTCTACCAATCCGGTAACTTCTTCCAGTAGAGACTCATCAATTACTGCGGTACCACCAAGGTCTTTCGCCACCTGTTCCGTTTGTAAATGAATTTCCAGTTTTCGTTGTTCAAAATTAGCCCAAACGAAGCCTTTTTCCAACAATATCGCTTCATACTTATCAGCACTACTTATGCGCAGAGAAGCCGGGGCATGAAAACGGTGTCCCCGGCTATTGTGTCCCGATTGAATGCCAAAAACATTTGCATCAAGCAGGCTTGCACCATGCAATATCACAAGCCAGTGTAGTGGCCGAACAAATTCTGCACTACCCGACCCCCAGCGCATCCACTTGGGAATTGGTAATGCCGCAAGGGCATGTTGAATGCAACTTTCAATACTATCGGCAAGCGTGCCACCTTCAATTTCCTTACGAAATGCAAGCCACTCACCTTTATCCGTAGAAATACGATCCAAGTCTTCAACGGCAACACCGCAGGATGTCGCAAACCCCGCAGCGGCGCGTGTTGGATTACCGTCACCATCAAACGCAGCTTTAACAGCCGGCCCCCGTCGCTCTTCAAACTGTGTTGGCTGCACCGCATTAACGGCCTTAACCACTATGGCAAGCCGCCGAGGGGTCGCATACCATTCGAAACTAGCATTATCTGCGCCTACATACCCTTTATTGCACAACCAACCAGAAATTTGACTCGCAAACTCTGTGCCTAATGTGCGTAATGCCTTGGGCGGTAACTCTTCGGTTCCTATCTCCACCAATAAACTTCTAGTGCTCACTTCCTTCCCGCCAGTCGTCATTGTGTGTCTCCCGAATTCTGAGCATCAATAGTCTTACAGCGAGGAAATCCTAAGCGTTCGCGACTTGCATAGTATTCTTGAGCCACCAATCGCGCCATTGTGCGTACACGCCCGATATAGCGTGCTCGCTCTGTCACACCGATCGCCTGACGAGCATCGAGTAAATTAAAGCAATGAGACGCCTTCAATACCTGCTCATAGGCCGGTAGTGGTAATTGATGCTCGACTAAATGAGCGCAATTTTTTTCATAATTATCAAACTGGCCAAATAGGTTTTCAATATCAGCGTGCTCAAAATTATAAGTAGATTGCTCAACCTCGTTTTGCTTAAATATATCCCCATAAGTATAATCATCAGTCCATTGTAGATCGTAGACGCTTTCCACGCCCTGTATGTACATTGCAATTCGCTCGAGTCCATAGGTCAGCTCACCGGTAACAGGCTTACATTCTAATCCCCCCGCCTGTTGAAAATACGTAAACTGGCTTACTTCCATACCGTTCAACCATATTTCCCAGCCTAAACCCCAGGCTCCTAATGTAGGCGACTCCCAGTTATCTTCAACAAAACGCACATCATCCTGCAGAAAATCAATGCCAACGGCCGCTAGAGAACCAAGATACAACTCCTGCAAATTATCCGGCGACGGTTTTATTACCACTTGAAACTGATAGTAGTGTTGCAATCGATTAGGATTTTCACCATAACGACCATCAGTCGGGCGGCGAGACGGTTGCACATAGGCTGCCTGAAAAGGTTCTGGACCGATGGCAGAGAGAAATGTTGCGGTATGAAATGTGCCGGCACCCACTTCAATATCATAGGGTTGCAATATGACACAGCCCTGATCGGCCCAATAGCGCTGAAGGGTAAGAATTAATTCTTGAAAATTCACAATGTAAAGATCTTGGTTAGTATCTAGGGGTTATAGGGATGAGACATGTCGGTATAAAAATTATAGAATTTAAACCGTTGTGACTTGCATAAACTGGGCTTAGACATCATATAACCGTTAACAATAAATTTATTTCTGATTAATGACCAGTTCCGTCTTCTTTGCTGTCTAATAATACCAGTGTGTAAAATATTCCGTGGATAAAAATTATCGCTGCCTGTCTGCGAGATGAGACATCCTCACTATAATCGAACACATATACGCGACGCAGACGCCATTTCCCAGAATCCCGATTTATACCTAGAGTGCCAAAGCCTACAGATCCATCTAAAAACTGTATGCCCCTTACTTTGCAGTGATCTCGAGCAATCTGATTGGCCTTCTCGCGTAATTTTAGACTATCCGCTATGAACCATACAAAACAAATAAAAAGAACAACAAGAAAAAAATCAAAAGGACCTAGCATAAGTGGATTCTATCCATAATTTATATAGGATATGGGTCTAAAACCCCATATTACCAACTTGCCAGTAAAAATTGGATTTTTTATGATCGAAAAATTTCTGAGTATTGTCCGGATTCAGCCTGCATGACGATTAACAGCATCGTTCAACAAGCCAGGAATTGCACTCTGTGCGAAACGCAGCTAACTAACGGCTGCCGTCCAGTTTTAAGAGTTTCGGGCAGTGCCCCAATTCTAATAATTGGGCAGGCTCCAGGTAAGCGGGCGCATGAAAGCGGCATACCATGGGGTGATCCCAGCGGCGACCGGCTTAGACAATGGTTAGGGGTTGATAAATCCCAGTTTTATAATGACGATCTATTTTCCATATTACCCATGGGACTATGCTACCCGGGTAAGGGCAAATCCGGTGATTTACCACCAATGGCTCGATGCGCACCATTGTGGCACGAACGATTACGACCTGAGCTAAACAATGCTCAGCTGACTTTACTCGTCGGGCAATATGCACAGAACTATTACTTGGGGAAAACGGCCGAAAAAACCCTAACTGCAACAGTAGAAAATTGGGAAAAGTATTTACCTAGCTATCTACCTATGCCCCACCCTTCACCGCGCAATAGACCATGGCTTAAACGTAATCATTGGTTTGAAACCCGTATCGTGCCGTGGTTATCAGTTTATATACAACAGTTATTAATGAAAGAGAAAGCAAAATGAAAGTATGTATTATTGGCGGCACCGGATATGTCGGTAGCTACATTATTGATTCGTTAATAAATGCCGGACACAGCGCAAATATTCTTGTTCGAAGTGGCAGCAAAGAAAAGCTGCGTGAACATAACTCTATCACTGCCATACCCGGCGACGTGTCTGACCAACACGCACTTGATAATTGCCACGCCAACTGCGATGCACTCATCTACCTAATTGGAATTTTAAGAGAAGATCCCGCCAAGGGCATCACATTCAAGAAATTGCAAACAGAAGGCTTCAAAAACTGTCTAGCGTCGGCGAAGAAACATGGCATCAAGCGTGTCATTCTTATGAGTGCGAATGGGGTAGAAGCGCAAACTGTAGCCTACCAGAAGAGTAAATACGCAGCTGAAGATCTGCTAAGAAAAAGTGACGTTAATTGGACTATATTCAGACCAGGACTCATATTCGGTGACCCTAGAGGCCGAATGGAATTCTGCGGAACATTACTCAACGAGCTTGTATCTCCTCCCATACCTGCCGCCGTATTTTTTAATAACCTCAATATCTTTTCAGCTGGAGATCAAATGGTCGCCCCGGTATTTGTCGAAGATGTTGCAGATGCTTTTGTGAACGCTCTTGAACATGAAAGCACCTACTCACACACCTATCCTCTAACTGGGCCTGTTACTCTAAGCTGGAAAGAGACCATTCGACATATCGCTCGTGTAGCCGGAAAGCCAAACAAGTTATTCATGCCGGCCCCGGCCTGGGGAGTAAAGTTTGTTGCTGGAATATTCGATCGATTCCCGTGGTTCCCTATTACCCGAGATCAAGTAACCATTCTAATGCAGGGTAATACCGCAACTGATCACAGCGCTTTTAGCATACTCGGCATCAGGCCAACCGGTTTCGATGAAAAGCAATTGACATACTTAACAAACAAGAACTAATTAAACATACCGAATGAAGCATAACCTACGGCACGCGAAGTAATGACCGACAACCACTCTCACGTTCAACAACGAAGAGACACCCAAACATTGGGAACATTACTACCGTATCTATTGCAGCATCGGGTTCGTGTCGGCATAGCAATAAGTTTTCTAATATTGGCCAAATTGGCAAATATTGGTGTACCGCTAATGCTGAAGGAAATTATTGATGTACTGGACCTCGATAGCACGGCAGATATTATCGTTGCCGTGCCCGTTGCTCTTGTAATCGGTTATGGGTTGCTGCGTTTGTCGACAATTGTATTTCAACAGCTTAGAAATGCAGTGTTCGCTCAGGCAGCCCAACAAGCAACACGGGAAATATCATTAAGAATTTTTCGCCATTTACATAATTTATCGCAACGATTTCATCTGGAACGCCATACAGGTGGATTATCCCGTGATCTTGAGCGTGGAAGCCGTAGCATTACACAACTGCTTAATTTACTAATATTTAGCGTCTTTCCGACCATTTTCGAAATAATCGTTGTTTGTCTTATTTTGTTATCAAAACTTGATTCAATTTTCGCCATAATCACGGTGGTAACGGTTGTTATCTATTTCTTCTATACCTGGAAAGTAACCGAGTGGCGCCTCAAGTTCCGCATAGAAATGAACAATGCGGACTCCAATGCCAATACCACGGCAATCGATTCGCTAATAAACTTTGAGACCGTAAAGTACTTCAATAATGAAGCCCTTGAAGCGGATAAATATAATCAAAATTTGCAGATATGGGAAAAAGCATCCGTTAAAAGCCAAGTCTCCTTGGCACTATTAAATACTGGACAGGGCTTTATTATAGGTATCGGTTTAACCCTGCTACTTATTTTGGCGTCGCAGCAAGTGGTCGAAGGAAACATGACACTCGGAGAGTTTGTCATGGTCAATGCATTTATGATTCAGCTTTTTATTCCGCTAAACTTTCTTGGCTCAGTGTTTCGAGAGATAAAGCATAGCATTGCCGATATGGATAAGATGTTCGCGTTGCTGGATGTTCCACCCGAGATAACGCAACCTGTTGATGCGGTGAAGCTCGATGCTAGTAAGGCCGATATAGAGTTTCGTAACATACACTTTCATTATAACGACGATCGCCATATTCTGAACAATATCAGTTTTGTGGTACCGCACGGTCAGAAAATAGCCGTAGTCGGACCGAGCGGATCCGGAAAATCAACGTTAATGCGTTTACTATTCAGGCTATTTGACCCAACCGGGGGCTCAATCCTGATAAACAATCTGGATATTCGTCAGCTCGATATAAAAAGCCTCCGTGCAGCTATTGGTGTGGTTCCTCAAGACACAGTACTGTTCAACGATACATTGCTCGCAAACCTTCTATATGGGCGTCCAAGCGCTTCACGAGAAGATGTTAGGAACGCCATTCGACATGCTGATCTGGAGCGATACGTTGCTTGTCTACCCCAAGGTCTCGATACCATTGTCGGTGAACGAGGATTAAAACTTTCAGGTGGCGAAAAACAACGGGTGGCTATTGCACGAACCATGTTAAAAAACCCACCCATTTTAGTACTTGATGAAGCCACATCGTCTCTGGATTCGCAAGCCGAACACAGTATCCAATCAGCCCTGGAAAGCATATCCGTAGATAGAACAACTCTGGTTATAGCCCATCGGTTATCTACAATCGTTGATAGCAATCTTATTTTAGTGCTTAAAGATGGCAGAATTACCGAGCGCGGTACCCACCAACAACTGCTGGCACAAAATGGCGAGTATAGCCGGCTTTGGAATCTACAAAATGAGAAATGAGACCTCTATACATAAAACTGAAGCTAAGGGTCGTCGGGTACCAATAAAAAATCTGTATGGCCGATTTTAGAACCATCCAATACCCAATAGTAACGAAAGAATTGACATTACTAAAAGCCGAAATAAACCTTTTAATAATGACAATAGTGCTTCTGGGATCGAGCCAAGGGTCGAACTAGGCGTATTAGAACGCGAACTGCGAGAGGCCCTGGACCGTCAAGTTGCAACAAATGAAATTCTGCATATCATCAGCAACTCGCCAAGTGATGCACAACCCGTGTTCGATGCAATCGCTCGAAGCGGGTCAAAGTTGTTTCCGGGGGCAGCGATCAGCGTGGCGCTTTCCGTGGGTAACAAAGTTAATGCTGTTGCGCTTGCAGATGAAGACCCCGATCGAGCCAAAGCATGGCGCCAACGTTTCCCAGTTCCCCTAACCCGCGAGTATATGCATGGCGTCGCGATCTTAGAGGGAAAGGAGATGGATATTCCGGATGTTGCAAATGCACCGAATGAGGACAGCGCCAGAATAAAGAATTTTCTTGCGACCGGTTATCGTGCAGTCACAATGATGCCGCTGCTAATTGATGGCAAAGCTATCGGAGTACTTAGTATTGTTCGAATTGATCTGGGTCAGCTGACCAATCAACAGTTAGCCATCTTGCGAGCATTTGCGGCTCAGGCTACGATCGCGATCGAGAACACGCGAATGGTAAATAAACTCCGACAAACTAATTCAATTTTGGAAAAAGTTTCGCATCAATTGGCGAAGTACATCTCGCCACAACTTTATCAAACCATCATCTCCGGAGAACAAGATGTAATCATTGAGTCGTAGCGAAAGAAGCTAACAATATTTTTCTCAGACATCGTAAGTTTTACCGAAATCACCGACCAACTGGAGTCGAAAGAACTGACCGCGCTTCTCAACGAATATCTAACCGAGATGTCC
Source organism: uncultured Gammaproteobacteria bacterium (assembly GCA_905478855.1). GTDB lineage: Bacteria > Pseudomonadota > Gammaproteobacteria > Arenicellales > CAJQKF01 > CAJQKF01. The sequence goes on along the minus strand of CAJQKF010000072.1, from coordinate 4,674 downwards.
ACGATTGCCGAGAAGTATGGCGCTACTTTCGATAAGTTCATCGGAGACGCAATACTTTGCTACTTCGGGGATCCGGGGAGTAAGGGGGTAAAAGAAGACGCTGAGGCTTGTGTTCGTATGGCATTGAAAATGCAAATCCGGTTGCATCAGTTGAAACTATGTTGGCGTGAAAAAGGCTTGATTGATCGCCCTTTCGAAGCGCGAGTGGGTATCAACAGTGGTTATTGCACGGTGGGAAATTTTGGCAGTCAGAACTGCATGGACCAAACCATCATTGGACACGAGGTAAACCTCGCCGCCAGATTGGAATCACACGCGAACTAAGGTGGCATTTCATTGTCTGCTGAGACCTACTCAATGGTCAAGGACTGGCTGCTTGCAGAAGAGCAGGAAGCGACTAGCATAAAAGGATTCTCTAAACCGGTAAAAACATCTCGAGTTCTTGGCACAATAGATGATCTTGCGAAAAACGAGAACTACTTTCACCATGAAGACGACGGCGTGAAAATTTCCATTGAAGGCAATCGTGGCAACAAGCGAAAGACGAAAGATGCCCTCAAAAGAGCGTTGGCGCAGCTGGATAAATTATAGAAGTATCATGGATACGAATTTTGTATTGACGCTCTAAAAAAGCACCATATGCGTATCTCAATGGACAGCAAAGGATGCTGGATTAACAATGTGTTTATTGAAAGATTGTGGCATAGTGTGAAATATAGAGAGGTATATCTAAATGCTTACGAAATGCTCATACAAGCTAAATAAGGCGTAAACAACTACTCCCAGTTCTACAACACGAAGAAAAAATATCAGACCTTGAAATCAAAACCTGCTCACGTCTATTATGCTGCTCTACTACCTTGACAACAGGTAGGGCAATTAGAGATCCAACAACACAGAAGTATACTTAACATTCTTTAACTACTGTCCATTGAATGGGGGCCACCTCTGAGGTTGAAATGTGCAAAAAAAATATTGGATAGTGTCTACTTCGGTAATTCTTAAACCGATCAATCTTATTGTGTGCGTTAAATAGCGTGAAGACTTGGCGCATTCGATGGCATGTTTTTGTTTCGCTATTGGTAACGGCGATCTGTTGGCTGTTACTGGTGATTTCACCTATATTGCATACAGGTGAAAACTGGCTGAACGATTTACGTGTTTCCCACAATGCACAAGTGTCTGACGGTGCAAAAGATATTGTAATTATTGAAATTACTGAGGCAACTCTTGCCAAGTTCCCATATCGAAGTCCTATAGATAGAGGCTTTTTACTCGAGATTTTACAACGATTTGAAAGCATCGGGGTGCAATCTGTGGGCATCGATTTGCTATTTGATCAACCAACTGAACCACCTAAGGATGAAGCGCTGTTTAAGTGGCTTCATCAAACTGATATGCCTGTTGTTGTCGCCTCTGCCGAGCTTCGTGATGGTCTCACTAAGGAGCAAAAAACATATCTTAAGAAGATGACATCCGGACTTAGGCAAGGATCTGCACGGGTAGAGTATGATAGTCGAGATGGTATGGTGCGTCATGTTCCACTTCGCATTTCGGAAGCTTCTGATGTGATCTTGGGTCTGGCCGCGCAACTAGCTGGTATTGCCGGCGTAACAATCCCTAATCAACATTTGTTACGATTAGATACTATGCAACGACCCAAGGAATCCAAAGGTTTTTTTAGGACATTCGAAATCCAGCATATTCCTTTACTTCCGGCAGCATGGTTCAAAGATAGAATTATCCTTATAGGTCAGAATCTCCCGCTTGCAGACCGACACAGATCACCTGTAAGTATTCAAATTAAGCAAAGAGATGTCCCTGGGGTTATTCTACATGGCTTGGCCCTCACCCAATTATTAGATCAGCGATTCTTGTGGGTCTCTCCATTTTTTCTCTCGCTAGGCATTCTTTGGTTTATGTGTCTAGCCGGCACCACGTTAACAAATATTCGAACTTCTGTGGTAAATCGTCTGTTTCTAATCACGGTTATTACAATCTTATTCTGGATAACAAATTGGTACTTAAGCGCAGAATTTAAGCTGTTATTACCTGTTTTGCTACCCACCTTTGGCTATTTTCTGGCTGCGTCTATATCTGCAATCAGGGATTGGAGTGCAGAGAATATACACAAAAAATTCCTTAAACAGGCATTTAGTAAATATCTTGCTCCCCAAGTCGTAGCGCAAATCAGCTCCAATCCTGAAAAACTCGTTACCGGGGGTGAAAAGCGTGAACTCACCTTTTTGTTTACAGATCTACAAGATTTTACCGGTCTTACAGAATCACTGCAGCCGGGAATTCTGGTCAGTTTGTTAAACAACTATCTGGACGAAGTCTGTGCGGTGGTCTTAAAACACGAAGGAACGCTGGATAAAATAGTAGGGGATGCCTTACATGTATTTTTTAATGCGCCGCTGAATCAGCAAGACCATGCACAAAAAGCCGTGAAGTGCGCATTGGCGCTTGATGCTTGTTGCGAGGCATTACGTAAGAAAGCAAAGCAGGAAAATATTAATCTCGGCGTAACTCGAATAGGCATTCATACCGGTATTGGAATTGTCGGAAACTATGGTGGAAAGGAACGATTTGATTACACCGCTCATGGAGACGCTGTAAACACTGCGGCTCGACTGGAATCCGTTAACAAGCATTTCGGGAGTAGAATTTGTGTTTCAGAAAGCACGGCTAATCGATGTAAGAATTTGAATCTCCGACCAATAGGAAACTTACTTCTTAAGGGAAAGAAACAAGCTATTATGGCCTATGAAATACTAACCAGCACTCAGGACCTTGCGCCAACCGATGATTATCGCAAGGCCTATCTTGCTATGAATGGTCCCAGTGCGATAGAAGCTTTCGGTCGTTTGCGTCAGAGTTACCAAGATGATTATTTGGTTCGGTTTCACTATAATCGATTGAGCAAAGGAGAAACCGGATCCACCATTACACTAAAAGAGAAATAAGAGACATGATTAATAGCTTACGACCTTTTATAATATTATTGCTTCTTATTTCGTCTGGCTTGGTGCAGGCAATTGAGTTCGTTGCCCTGCATAGCAACGTTAGTAGCATTCCGGTTGGCTCTGTCCTTAATGACGATTCCGCCTTTCAACTTTACGAGGGCGACTCGGTAACATTGGTGTCCGACTCAGGCACAATTTATACCGTTGGCGGACCTATCGAAGGTTGGCCTCCCAGTGATATATCATCACATAACCCGGGGATAGCGCAAAAACTTGCCGATGTTTTAGCCGGTATGCAAAACCAGGGATCTCTTGCCGTAGGCAGAAGAGCCGCGTACATTCACGAATCTTGGGCAATTAAACTCAATACGAATGGCCCCTTTTGTATCTCAGACTATAGCTTAGCTGGAATAGCAAGAAGTGATGTCGACTATGCCGACAGTTGGACGATGTTGGATATTGACAGTGGTAATGAAGTTAAACTCGAATGGGAAGAGGGGCAATTTAGAATAGCTTGGCCATTAGAAGTACAAATTAACCAGAGCCAATGGTTTCGGTTCTACCACGACACAAAACCTGAAATGGAAGTGTTCATTATCCATTTGCCGGAAATTCACCCCGATAGCATACAAATTGTCACTGACTTGGCCGATGCTGGATGTATGGAGCAGGCTCGTCTAAAACTCCAGAGTTTGATGTAAGACCCATGATTCTTGTATTTACTCAGAGTAATTTTCTAGTTGAATGCGCCGCTATCAAAAAAAGACAAAGGAAAGGTTATTCGCCACCTGTTGCAAATGACCAAATATTCACCTCAACAAATGACACGGCTGATCAACATATACACCTAAACAGGCCGCATAAACTGGACACACTATCACCATAATGGCTTTACCAAAATATACACCGATAGTAATAGTGAAAGTAATAAGGTTCAGAGAAGGTTCAGGACACCCATGTCTTTCGAAGGTTCAGGACACCCGAACAGAAGATTCAGGACACCCTCGTACCCCTGTGTTTGCCGCAATACACGAAGTGAAGACACCCATTAATCCAATCATCACAGTTGATGGATGTCCCCGCTTTTACCGCTTTTATCCGCCCGCTTTTATCCGCTGCACTCAATTCGGATTATGACGAACCGCTAATATTTTCCCACTGGCTTTCAACATTCTCACTCGGAAAATCCGGTTATACTGAGAGAACTATAAAACCAACCAATCTTGTTGCTGAGGATTAGATATGAACTCTCAAGCGAAGCTACCTAGCCGTGGTAGCCAAATTCTACAGATTATTATCGCTGCGATAAGCCTGATCCTGGGATTCTTCGTCGGACTGATTGCCTTAGGCATCGCCATCATGGCCGTTACCTCATTCGCGGGTTATGCGTGGTGGAAGCGTCGCAAGTACCGAAACGAAGTAATCAACGCAGATTATCGGGTAGTTGATAAATAGGTATTCTGCACTCCTAAGATTATTTGGTTTCATAGTATTCCGAGATTTAAGTCGCCGTTACTCGTGACTATTCTCAACACGTTGCAGTCTGCAAACAACCTATTCGAACGAAGGCTCAGGGGAACCTCACACCTTGAAAGTACTCAAAGGCTAAACGATGGCACTGCTCTAACGTCTCGTAGCGCATATTATCGGTGTAGTGAACAAACAAGGTACGGCTATAGCCCAAAACCGCCACAAACGCATGAATCGG
>CAJQKF010000071.1 GCA_905478855.1 uncultured Gammaproteobacteria bacterium | reverse complement strand
CTTTAGGAATCCGAATGTTCCTATTCAATCTCAACTATTTTGATTGTTGTTGTCAGTATCTTTTTCATCGTAACGGTTTTCTGTAAGTGCGGATGCGACCAATCCAGTTGGCACCGCAACGATTCCGAGTCCCAGCATTAAAACAATAAAGGTAAAAAACTTACCGCCCGCTGTTACTGGATAAATATCGCCATATCCTACCGTTGTTAGCGTTGATACGGCCCACCACATACTGTGCAATATCGATTTGAATGCTTCGGGTTGGGCTTCATTCTCAAAGTAATATATTCCAACAGATGCTAAATAGAGTAACGTTAGAACAATAAACCCGAAGAGAATCAGTTCCTCACGAATACCCTTAAAAGCGTTTCGCAAGCGCTTAACGGCCTTGCTGTATCGGAATAGTTTTAAAATCCTTAAAAGTCTTAAAAGTCTTATGATTCTAACGCTGCGAAGATCCAGACCACTGATAAGAAAGAATGGGAGGATTGCTAAAAGATCGATAATTCCATAGAAACTAAAAATGAATGAAACCGGTCGATCTGCATGAATAATCCGTAGTGCATATTCTACACAGAATACCCCAACGATTATGGCCTCAGAGTAAAAGAAAGCGGTATGCCAGATAGAGGTTAGCTCTGGTAAAGTTTCAAGAGTAAACATGACCATTGATACGATAATCATTACTTGGATAAGTATGGCAAAATATTTTCCTTCTGCCGTGTGTTCGTCCACCAAGCGCAGTATTTTACTCATTCTGAATTAAGGCCCTTTTATTTGTGTTAACGCGTTGGATTCTTTGTCTTGCGCTCTTTAAACCGGTCGTGACAAGATACTGACCGCGATGTTCGTGACATTCACTCCAGATATATCAAATTTCGGTACCTGTGCACAAGAAAAGATGTTAGTGATTATGCGCCAACAACAGATTTACTTAGACACTAGTCCAAATTAAACGGCGATGACGTAATTTGGGAAGATCAAGAAGCCCCAGTAAACTGGATTATATTTGCGGAAGAGAGTCAAACTTAACAGCCTAAATAAGTAGTTGTGCCATGGTCTTGATCGGTTGAAGGTTTATTTCCGACAATAGAGAACGTGACACGTGAAATCTGCCATAAAGCATTACACGAAGTGATATTTCTGTGATATTTCTGTGCACAGAGACTGTGGTTAACCCGACAAGGCGCTATAATTGGCCATTAGGGATTTTTCAGGAGTAATAAAAATATGTCTATAAAAGATCTGGCAAGCGCAGTAAATGCAGTTTTACCGCAACAGTTAGGTGAGGATCTTCGAAAGAATGTTCGCTCAGTTGTTCGTTCCGGTTTTGAGAACATGGAACTAGTTTCCCGGGAAGAATTGGAAGTTCAGGAACAAGTGTTGTTAAAAACTCGGAAGAAGCTTGAGCAACTACAAGAACATGTTGTTTTACTCGAAGCGCGTTTAGATGCGTTGGAATCTATTAATCCGTAGCCTCCAATGCTGGCGAGGGAAAAACTAACTACTTTTATTTATAATTACGTCGATACTACGCTAACTATGCGTTACGGGTTTCAATTAGTAGCGTTGATGTAGGCTCTCTTTACTCAACTAACGAAATTTACAAGCTATGGCTCAATTTATTTACACCATGAATGGCGTTGGCAAAATAGTACCGCCACGCCGACAAATTCTACGTGATATATCCCTTTCGTTTTTTCCCGGCGCAAAAATTGGCGTTTTGGGACTCAATGGGTCCGGTAAATCCACGCTATTGCGAATCATGGCAGGAGTGGATACTGAAATTGAGGGCGAAGCGAGACCTCAGGCTGGTATTTCCGTGGGGTACTTATCTCAGGAGCCTGAGTTAGATGCAGATAAAGATGTTCGTGGGAATATTGAAGAAGCCGTAGCACATGTTAAGAACGCTCTTGAGGAATTGGAAACAGTTTATGCGGCATATGCCGAAGCCGATGCAGATTTTGACGCATTAGCTAAGCGCCAAAGTGAACTTGAGAATATTGTTCAGGCCTCTGATGGCCATAACCTGGAACGTCAGCTAGAAGTCGCGGCTGATGCATTACGTTTGCCACCTTGGGACGCTGACGTAACAAAACTTTCGGGTGGGGAACGAAGACGAGTTGCCTTATGTCGATTATTACTTTCTCATCCAGATATGTTGTTATTGGATGAGCCAACAAACCATCTGGATGCAGAATCGGTAGGTTGGCTGGAACAGTTTCTCCACGAATATACGGGTACGGTCGTAGCAGTAACACATGACCGTTATTTTCTGGATAATGTCGCGGGTTGGATTTTGGAGCTTGATCGGGGATATGGAATACCCTGGGAAGGCAATTATTCATCTTGGCTAGAGCAAAAAGATGCACGTTTAGCTACGGAGCAAAAACAGGAGTCAGCACGAAACAAGGTCATTAAGCAGGAGCTTGAGTGGGTTCGTTCTAACCCCAAAGGCCGTCAGGCAAAAGCCAAAGCCCGCTTAAAACGGTTTGATGAACTGCAGAATTCCGATTTTCAAAAACGTAACGAAACAAACGAGATTTATATTCCACCGGGTGAGCGCCTTGGCGATCAGGTTATTGAAGCTCATTCACTATCCAAGCGATTCGGTGACAAACTCTTATTTGACGATTTATCTTTCACCCTGCCCAAAGGCGGCATCGTTGGTATTATCGGTGGCAATGGTGCGGGTAAAACCACATTGTTTCGAATATTAACCGGGCAAGAAAAAGCGGACAGTGGCGAACTTGTCATTGGCACTACAGTTAATATCGCCAGTGTTGATCAGAGTCGGGATTCATTGAATGACTCTCGCACCGTTTGGCAGGAAATCTCAGATGAGCAAGATGTGCTTACGGTCGGACGATTTGAAATGCCGTCCCGAGCTTATGTGGGTCGTTTTAACTTCAAAGGTTCAGATCAGCAGAAGATGGTTGGAGATCTTTCCGGCGGTGAGCGTAATCGCGTTCATCTTGCTAAGCTGCTAAAAGCGGGTGGTAATGTATTGCTGCTTGATGAACCGACAAACGATCTTGATGTTGAAACATTACGAGCCCTTGAGGAAGCGCTGCTGGTTTATCCCGGGTGTGCGGTAGTAATCAGTCATGATAGATGGTTTCTGGATCGAATTGCTACGCATATCCTCGCTTTTGAAGGCGATTCTAAAGTGGAATGGTTTGAGGGTAATTATCAGGAATATGAAGCTGATCGTAAGCGTCGATTGGGTGATTTGGCAGATAGACCACAACGTGTCCGTTACCGTCGGATAGACGGATAAAGACGGCATTGCCGGGTTTGTTTTTGGAAATTTTGCAACAAAGTTTGTACGTTACTACAAACTATTACACAGGGTTCTATTGTGACTAAGATCTGTTTTTCTTTGGTATCAGTAATTGCAGTAATAATTTCAGGTTGCTCTGAGGCTCCAGCACCGGTTGCTTCACCGCCACCATCCGTAGTTGTGCATGTTGTTGAGTCCGAGTCTGTTGAAATTAGACGTGAGTTTATCGGCCGTACCCAAGCAATTCAAAGGGTTGATATTCGTGCCCGCGTTACGGGCATATTGCAAGAGCGTGGTTTTACTGAAGGTGCGAGTGTTGCAGAAGGAGATCTACTTTTCAAAATTGAACCGGATACGTATGTAGCTCAGACCGAACAGGCTATTGCCCAAGTGGAGGCTGATAAGGCGAGGTTAGTAGAGACTTCAGCTAACTTGAAACGAATGGAGGCATTATTTAACAAGGGTGTCGTGAGTGCTCAGGATTATGAAGATGCCAAAGCCGTTGCACTTATTGCCAATGCCGCTGTTCAAGGCAGCGAAGCCGCTCTGAAACAGGCGCAGCTGAATTTATCTTATGTTGATATTAGTGCTCCAGCATCGGGAATGATTGGTGAGACAACAATCGATACAGGTAATTTGATTGGACCGGATTCAGGTGTTTTGGTAACTGTCGTGCAGTTAGATCCAATACATGTGCATTTCACTGTGAGTGATGTGGAATATTTGAATTTTCGTCGCCAAAACGCTAGGCAAAACGACGGTCCGCAGGTGGCACCCCAATTAAAACTTTCCGATAACACCGATTATGAGCTACCCGGCCAATTTCAACTCATTGGTAACGAGGTTGATCCTGGCACTGGCAATATCACATTACGCGCCGAGTTTCCTAATCCTGAACTTCTTTTGAGACCTGGGCAGTTTGTCACGGTGGTTTTTGAAACGACACGCTCAGAAACTGCACTTACTGTGCCGCAAGCTGCTGTGCTTGCATCTCAGGCCGGTTATTCGGTACTGGTTGTAAATGTTGAAAACAGGGTTGAAAAGCGAGCCATCAAAACTGGCGAGCGAATGCAGGGTTCTTGGGTTGTGACGGAAGGATTGAACGAAGGTGATCAGATAATTTTACGTGGACTGCAAAAAGTGAGACCAGGACAGCTGGTAAACCCAACGAAAAATAACTGAGTGAATCACTATGTTTAGTCAATTTTTTATCACCAGGCCCAAGTTCGCGTTTGTCATTTCGATTGTAATAACGCTCGTTGGCTTGATCGCAATGGAGAGTTTACCTATTGCGCAATTTCCTCAGATCACACCACCTACTGTGCAGGTTACGGCAGTATATCCTGGTGCAAGTGCCGAAGTAGTTGAGCAAACGGTAGCCACACCACTTGAAGCCGAACTCAATGGCGTTGAAAACATGATTTATATGTCGTCAAAGTCAGCCAATGATGGCTCGATGACGATAACGATTACTTTTGAAATCGGAACAGACGCCGACCTTGCTGCTGTGAATGTGCAGAATCGTGTTGCTGCAGCTACCTCTAAACTGCCTGAAGATGTAGTTAGGCAAGGTGTGGTTACGCGGAAAAGTGCAACGGATATGGTGTTAGTGGTAAATCTAACATCTCCGGAAAATACCTACGATGGAATCTTTTTATCAAACTACGCTTCCATAAATATTCGCGATACGCTTGCCCGAGTGTCGGGCGTTGGAAATGCCGCAATTCTGGGTGCGCAAGACTATGGGATGAGAATTTGGCTTGACCCTGTTCGTATGGCTAGCCTTGGCATTACTACAACGGATGTAAGTAATGCACTTTCTGAACAAAATGCGCAAATACCTGCAGGCCAGATTGGAGCCCCACCATTCGATGTTGATCAAGTGTTCACATTCAACGTTGTTTCCCGTGGCAGATTATCTGAAGTTGAGGAGTTTGAAAACGTTCTGGTGCGCGTGAGTGAAAATGGTTCACGCGTATTGCTATCG
>CAJQKF010000070.1 GCA_905478855.1 uncultured Gammaproteobacteria bacterium | reverse complement strand
GATCTTGGGTAAGTTGGGTATAGTGATTCATGTTGCTTCTCATCTTTGGCGAGAGGAAAAGCGATTATTATCTCAGCTTACCCTCTCACTTTCTTCATGAGTTGCACTTACGAGTTGAATTCGCCACTGGTTAATTAATTACAACTGGACAATTATCTTTTGTGGATATTTAATCCCGCTTATATTTTAACGATCCCTCATGACTGGAGACTGACTATGATTGGCGAAAAGACAGCAGAAACAGAAGCTTTCTGGAAGAAAGCATGCGAAATACATGGGTTAACAGGTTCAGATTATCACTGTCTAACTTTTGGTAATCCCAAGTATCAGGATTACAGTGATCATATTACTGAGCTCGCTATTAAGCGTGTCAAACGTGCTACGGCCCATATGGTAATGGATTTTGAAATAAACAACGTTACCCGTCGTAAACAAGGTGACTATTGGATGATTCTTTGGGAAGATCTTTCGCCAGCGGTTATTGTCGAACTTATAAAAGTTGAAGAACGCGACTTTAAGGATGTAGACGCTGAGTTTGCCGCACGCGAAGGGGAAGGGGACGGCAGTCTTGAATTCTGGAAACAGTGCCATGAGGAGTACTTCAAGTTGCAACTGAGTGATTGGGGTAGGGAATGGTCGGAAGATATTCGGGTAGTTTTAGAATCATTTGAAGTCGTGATGAAACATGAGGTCTGATTTAATCTCTACTCGTCGTGATCGTGTATTGTTTATGAAGCATAACGGCAAAATTATTTGTCATTAGACCTTAGTAATCTAGAACACTTATCACTTTTTGCCGCCGCTTGTTTTTTAGGCGGCGGGTTGCGTGGGTTTTCTGGATTTGGTGGCCCGACAACAATACTGTTGTTGCTAACCCACGTATTTAATCCGGTATACTTGGTATTTAAGATAGTACTAATCGATGTGTTGGTTAACGTACATCTACTTCCTAGCACCATAAAAAAAGCGCATTGGCGAACAGTCGCCTGGCTCATCGCGTCTACTTTGGTTTCCATGCCGCTTGGCATGTACCTTTTGCATCATATAGAGCCTAGCTGGATGCGAAAGTCTGTAGGTATTATTTCCGCTCTTTGTACGCTATTGCTAATAAGTGGATATAGATACAAAAATTCACTCTCTGTCATTAAGCTAACAGCTATCGGCTTATTTAGTGGTGTGATTTTCGGAGCAACTTACCTTGTTTTAACCGTTGTGGTTTTTCTTTTAGCTGGACCAGATAAAGCGGATACTACACGGGCAAATATCATCTTGTGGTCGTTTATTATGACCATAATTTATATACCATTGTATCTATATTTGGGCTTTGAGGGAGAAACTGAATGGTTATCACTACTATTTCTCGGTGGCGTCTACGCAGGCTCTGCCTTTGTGGGGGCTCGCTTGTTTAAACGTGTTGCAGAACAACGTTATCGTCAGGTGGCACTGTACTTTTTGGTTCTGTTGTCAGTGGTTGCGATAATCAGCTAGTTTGAATCTATAGACAGTAGTGTCGGATAAGGACGCATAATGATTTCTTGATCCAAACATGTTGCTTAAGTGTCTAAATCTGCTATCTGCATAGAACACCTCCTCTTGAATGGGGAATCCGGATCAATTAAGTAGAGTTGATGATATCCCTAATTACGCCAGATGTTGGCTATCCAGCTCATAATTATCTGACCTGTTATTGCGTTCATATCATAAAATTCGTGTATTCGAGCATGCGTTGTGTCAAGAGTTACAGATTAGTAAAAAACCAAGTATTGTTCTTTTATGTACTACGTTATCCGACTAAAGCAGGAACGCGGATCTGTTAGTTGAGAATGTAAATACATAACATTTACACATACGAAGCCCTATTTAAACTTCTTTATTTTATATCTGAAAATGGCTACACTAGAAATTATAGTTTTCTAGTTAAAGAACTTTGAGCCGTATAGCTTGTTTAATCGGATAGCATGCCGGAGTTGTCAGGCTGACTTAATTTGCTCAATGTTGTTTCCTGTTTATCACGAAATTGGTAGTTGAAATGAGCGAAGAAGTACGTTGGACTAATGAACGTTTTGGTGGATATCGGATAAGCCAACCACTTGAAGAAGATATCGATTTGACCCATGTTGGCTCAGGCACACCATGCGGCGAATATTTGCGTAGATTCTGGCATCCTGTGGCGATGACTGAACAGCTGGGTTCTAGGCCTGTACCAATTCGTATATTGGGTGAGAATCTGGTTATTTTTCGCGATTTAAGTGGGCATATTGGGTTATTACATCGACATTGTGCACACAGACGTGCTTCTCTTGAGTTTGGTAAGATCGAGAAAAACGGTATTCGATGCTGTTATCACGGATGGCAATTTGATGTAGATGGTACGATTTTAGATACCCCTGGTGAACCTGAAGACAGCCCAATAAAACATCGTATCTGCCAGGGTGCATATCCTATTCACGAGTATCGTGGTCTAGTCTTTGCGTACATGGGTCCGTTAGAGAAGAAACCAGATTTTCCTTTCCTGGATTCATTTGATATCGATGGCCATGAAATGATTCCGTATTCGATCCACTCTCCGTGTAACTGGCTACAGGAAAGTGAGAATTCCATGGATCCGTTTCACAGTGTCTTTTTACATGGACGGGTAAACGGGCCCCAATTTCCGGGCTTGGAGCATTTTATTGCTCTACCTGTGGTTGAGTATTTTAAAAGACCCGAGGGCTTTTCATATAGCCATGCAAGGCGTCAGGGTGATCTGGTTATGATGCGTTTTCATGATCACATTACACCAAATATGGCTCAAAACGGCGGTATGTTTCAACGTTTAGACAACCCCAAAGTCTTTGGGCGAACCAGCCTGACTAAATGGGTGGTGCCGGTGGATGATACTAACAGTCGCAAGTTTGGTTGGCGGCATTTTAACGATGCTGATGAAGTTCTTCGTCAAGGTGACAAAAGCAATGTGGGTTGGGAGAAAGTTGATTTTTATGGTCAAACTGCCCATAGAACAGAAGAGGAACGTATTTCCAATCCCGGCGACTGGGAGGCATGGACTAGTCAGGGGCCAATAAATATTCATAAGCGCGAGTACCTTGGAACTACCGATGAAGGAATTACGTTATTACGTTCGAAAATTAAGAAAGATATACGTAATGTGGAGCGAGGTAAGGACGTGAACCAACCCCAGGGTAGCGAGGATCGGCCATTTCATACTTATGGCGGAGATACGATCATCAGGGTTCCCGAAGATCCAGTAGATGATCGGGCTCTAATGCGACGTCTGCAGCGCGAGGTTGCAGAGATTTATTTTGCTGCGGATCAATACGAAGGCGATGAGAGAGCCGAGTTTGTAGTGCGCCATATTACCGAAAAATTCGGCGAGCAGGCAATACAGGTCGAAAAGTAAATGGCTATTAGATCTGCTCCAGCGCCGCGCTCTGGGGTGTTGAAAATTCGGGCGCACATGCTTAAGGTCGATGTAACACCCGATCCAAATGCTATTCAAATTGCGTCTAACGAAAGCGTATATGGGCCTGGTGATAAAGCCTTGGTCGCAGCTCGTGAGAGCCTAGGTGCGGCTGGGCGCTATCCTGAAGGAGCATCGGAAATTCTAGCAACTGCCATTGCGCGGAGATTTAGTCTTGATGCAGATAAAATTGTTTGTGGATTTGGCTCAGATGATTTGTTGGCTCGGCTGGCTAGGATCTACCTCAGTCCAGGTGATGAACTAGTCTATCCGATACATGGATATCAGAAGGTACCCAACTATGCCTTTGCCAATGATGCAGTGCCGGTCGCCGCAGCCGATGAAAATTTTGTTGCGGACGTAGATCAAATGTTGGCCTGTGTCAACGAGCGCACTAAGATTGTGATGCTGGCAAATCCAGATAATCCAAGTGGTACCTATGTGAGCGGGAAGGAAGTGCGACGTTTACATGCAGGTTTACCATCTCACGTGCTTCTGGTCCTCGACTCAGCCTATGCTGAATATGTTGTCGCTAGGGATTATGAACTTCCCATGTCGCTTGTTGATGAAGCTGATAATGTTGTGATGACGCGAACTTTTTCGAAGGCTTTTGGTTTGGCTGGTATGCGAGTAGGCTGGATATATGGTCCTAATGAGATCGTAGATGTGGTAAGGCGAATAGGCATTACCTTTCCTTTATCTTCTCCGGCTTTAGCCGCTTGTCTTGCGGCGCTTGAAGATGATACCCATCAAGATTTTGTGGTCGCTGAGAATTTCAGGGTTAGAGAGGAGTTTTCTAATCGAATAAGTGAAATTGGTTTGCAAGTAGTACCAAGTCAGACAAATTTTGTACTGGTACGATTCGGCGAGAAGGATGTTGAGAGTGCTCAGGAGTTTTTGCAACAGAATGCTGTGATAGCTAGGCGCTTAACGGCAGGGGATTTTTCAGACTGCATTAGGTTCACTATTGGCGATCGTCAACAGATGATTACGACAGCTGAGGTATTGGAGAGATGGAATAATGGGTAATACTGATAGCTTAGCGGGTGTATCGATTATTAACGGCTTTAAGAGCGCTGGGGTAAAAACTATTGTGGCGGTTCCGGACATTGTCACGTGTGATCATATGTTATGGCCAATCTCTCGTGATGAGGAACTAAAGTTGGTAATGGTTTGTAAAGAGGATGAAGGAGTATCTGTCTGTGCAGGTATGTCTTATGCCGATCATCGGGCCGTTTTGTTGATACAGCATACCGGTTTTCTGGATTCGGTTAATGCAATTCGAGCGATGGGTATGGATTATCAATTGCCCATTGTGATGGCAGTTGGGCTTCAGGGCATGGAGGTAGATAAACTACCATCTGAATCAAAACATAATGGTATCCTTATTTTGGAACCAATTTTGCAAGCAATGAATATTTCTTACAGTCTGCTACTGCAAGATTCGGATGCAGCAGGTATTTTCGAATCGATCGATCAAGCCTACAAAATAACCCGTCCTCATGTTTTTCTAATTGTGAGATCTCCGGTATGACTATGAAACGAGATCAGGCTCTAGAGGCTCTTGCTGAGCATTATACGGATGGTATTGTGGTGCCGGTTTTTCAGTCTGCATTCGACTGGATGCAAATACGACCCCATGCACTAAACTATCTTTGTACGGGCGCTATGGGGCAAGCATCGTCTCATGCGCTCGGTGTGGCGCTTGCTTGTCCAGATGAACAAGTGCTTGTGTTGGATGGTGATGGCAGTTTATTAATGAACCTCGGCTGTTTAGTAACCACTGCTGAGCAATCACCTAAAAATCTTTGGCACTTCGTTTCAAATAATGGCATTTACGAGGTCAATGGTGAGTTTCCAGTGCCAGGCAAAAATGTAGACTTTGCTGGCCTAGCCGCTGCCGCCGGGTTTAAACGTACATACAGTTTTTCAGACATCGATACCTTTCGCCGAGAGTTGCCTGAAGTATTGGGTGGCGAAGGTCCGGTGTTTGTCAGTATGGACGTTGAAATTGGTAAAGTTTATCCGCGGGACTATGTCACTATACACAGTGCAGACAGCCGTAAAACATTTAGAAACGCACTCCGGGAACGGCTAGGTTCGTGAACGTTTTTGGTTCGCTCCAAATTGCGTTGCGATGTATCGTTCAGTAGTGGATGCAAATGCTTCAGGTAGTCTGGCTAGTTTTTTTTGCTTCATATACAAGAGTGCCAGATCGCCATGAATAGCGGGTTCGAAGGGTCTTGCAATGATGCCAGGCTCCAGCACCATACCGGGAAAGGATGGCCCAACTACCGACACTCCGAGTCCAGCTGCAACCATTTTGTATATAGCTTCGGTGGTGCGTGCATCATAGCGAATTTTGCGCGGAACGTTGACCGCGCTAAATGCATCATCTACTCGATGACGAAAAATTGAATCGGTTCGATAAGAAATGAATTCTTCGTTGGCAAGGTCTGCCGGTCGAATCTTTCTTTTGCGGGCGAGACGATGAGTATCGGGCAAAATGCATACGGATTGACCGTGCAAAATAGGTCGCGACACGACCGCAGGGTGTTCAATAGGAAGCGTGGACAATCCGATATCACATTGGCCCGACGTAATGTAATCAAATACACGTTGCGTAGGTTGCACTTCAAGAGATACAGAAATTTCCGGGTATATCCGATTAAATTCCGCCAAAATTCCGCCAATGAAAGTAGCAACGACACTGGGAATTGTTACCAGACGCAAATGACCTCTGTGAAATTGCGCTATGTTCTTCGCAGTATTATTAATTTGATCAAGTCCTATAAATGCAGTTTCTACATCTTCATAGAGGATACGTCCCTCTTCGGTAGGAATAAGTTGACGATTTGTGCGTATGAATAGATCATAACCGATGGTTCTTTCTAGGTCCTGCAGTAGTCGCGTAACAGCAGGCTGGGAAATACGCAACATATTGGATGCGCTAGTAACCGTGCCGGTAACCATAATTGCCCTAAATGCGTCGATTTGACGAAGGGTAATCACTTATTGGAGTATGTAAAATATTGCATAGGTCCATATTATATCGATATGTCGGAGATTGACAGATGAATGAGCGCTTTCAATTAATCATCAATGGGGAGTATAGAAACTCTTCGAGTGACCAATGGTTCGATGCCGAGAACCCTTTTGACGGTGAGTGTTGGGCACACGTTCCGCGCTGTAACGCGGAGGATGTAAGTTATGCTGTCAATGCAGCTAAACAAGCTTTTGAGTCTGGAGAGTGGCCTACATTGTCGGCTACCCAGAGAGGTGCATTACTTATTAAGGCAGGTCAATTGATAAGGCAGCGTGCCGAGCGACTCGCGACGCTAGAAACAAAGGACACCGGTAAAAGATTTGCTGAAAGCTTACCGCAAATGACTGGTATCGCTGATTGGTTTGACTATTACGGTGGTCTTGCGGACAAAGTGCAAGGACAGGTGATTCCTTCCAATCCAGAATTAGTAGTGAATTACACTATTCATGAGCCATTGGGTGTAGTTGCGGCAATAACGCCATGGAATTCACCGATTATGATTGCAGTCTGGAAAATTGCACCAGCACTTGCTGCTGGTAACACAGTGATAGTTAAACCCTCGGAACACGCATCAACTTCAACTCTTGCACTTATGGAAGTGTTTCGCGATGCAGGGTTTCCATCGGGCGTGGTTAATGTGATTACAGGATTTCCAACTGAGTGTGGTCAAGCCCTAGTCACTCATCCGGACGTGGCTAAGGTTACATTTACCGGTTCAGATAATGGTGGTCGTATCATCAATACCCAGGCGGCAGAAAGCTTTAAGAGGGTAACGATGGAGTTAGGTGGTAAATCTCCACAACTTATTTTTGAGGATGCCACACTGGAAAATGCGGTGCATGGGGTAATTTCTGGTATCTTTTTGTCGAATGGACAAACCTGTGTTGCCGGCTCGCGAGTTTATTTGCAGTCATCTATTAGAGAACAGTTTCTAAATTGTCTACGCGATAAGATACAAAACCTGAAAATGGGTGATCCGTTTGATGCGGAAACTCGTATTGGCCCCATCGCCAATACTATGCAGTTTGAAAGAATTAAGGGTTTTCTTGAAGAAACCATTGCTTCAGGCGCGACTTGTATTGCTGGGGGGAAAGTTGCTCAGGGCGACAATCTAGGGCGTGGACATTTTATCGAGCCGACGATTTTTGCCGATGTGGATCCGACTAGCCGGGTTGCCTGTGAAGAGGTCTTTGGGCCCGTGTTGACTGTATTCGAATTTGACACTGAAGATCAGGCCCTGGAGCTCGCCAATAACACACCGTATGGGTTAGCTGCAGGGGTCTGGACCAGTAATATTCCTCGCGCTATGCGTCTGTCACGTAAGATTCGTAGCGGAACTGTATATATAAATACCTATCGTGCTGTGAATGTGGCGTCACCCGTAGGCGGATACAAGAAGAGTGGATTTGGTAGAGAGAATGGTATTGAGGCAATCTATGAGTATTTGCAGACGAAAAGTATCTGGCTCGGAACTCAGGATGTTGTTCCTAATCCACTTACATAATCTTAGGGCGCTATAATGAATCCTTGTTCGGAAAAAATCTGGAATATCGGTATTACCCACTTGGTGAAGCCACCCTTTGATCCGGAAGCGGCGGCTTTTAAGTCAAATGCTAAATTCCATTTCTTTGACAGTCGAAATGAAGAAAATTTTGATCATGAGTTGCTTCGGAATCTAGATGCATTTCTAGTTTGGACAACCGGTATTACGCAGCAAACTATAGATAATTTAAAGAAATGTAAAATTCTAGTACGTTACGGTGTTGGCTTTGACAAGATAGACATTGGTGCATTGAACCGCGCCGGTATTGCGTTTTCTAATAACCCTGAATACGGTCCAGAAGATGTTGCCGATACCGCTATGGCGCTACTATTGGCGCTACAGCGTAAGATACTACAACACGATATCGGGTGCCGGGGTTATCAAGGTAGCTGGCAGGAAAACCATCTATCACCTGTGCATCACTCGAGGACCACGACGGTTGGTGTGGTTGGTGTAGGGCGTATAGGCACCAGTGTTATCAATAGACTTAAGCCTTTTGGCTACAAAATCCTCGGTTATGACCCCGATGTGTCCAACGGTATGTTTAGAGCCTTAGGTATAGAGCGTGTGCATTCTGTTGAAGAGTTGTTAGCAAATGTTGACGCAATAACATTACATTGCCCTCTTACTGATGAAACCCGTGGGCTAATTAATGGGCAATCTCTTGCTGCTGCCCGACCAGGCCTTATTTTAGTGAATACAGCGCGAGGAAAACTGGTTTCGGATTTGGATGTCATTGAATTGGGCTTGAAAAGTGGTCAGTTGGCAGCAGTGGGATTGGACGTTTTACCTGATGAACCTCCGATGGACCATTCTTTGATTAAGGCCTGGCGAGATCAGGCAGACTGGCTTAAGGGCCGGATGTACATTACGCCTCATAATGCATTTTACTCAGATAATTCGATGTATGAATGTCGCTTCAATGCAGCGGAGACGGCACGTCTATTTCTTGAGCAACAAATACACAGGAATTCCATAACAGGTTAGTTAGGAGAAGTTACATGAGTATTGCAACACGTCCGTTATTGGCCGATTTTGGCGCAGAAATATTACATATTGACTTGTCGGCTGATATTTCAGACGCCGTCTTTTCTGAGATTTTACAGATCTACTATAACAAGTCTGCTGTGTTGTTTAGAAACCAGACATTATCTCCCGAATCCCAGGCAAAATTAGCACATCGATTTGGTAAACCAAAAATAGAGAACCGGAAGCAGTATAACTTGAGGTCTTACCCAGAAGTTTCGACCATTGGTAATGTAAAAGATGATAAAGGAACCCCGCTATCATTCTTCGTAAAGGGTGGTTTTGGCTGGCATACGGACGGAACGGCTGCATGTCATGTCGATGCAGCAACCTTTTTATATGCGGTTGAAGTGCCTAAATCCGGTGGTGACACCTTGTTGTGCAGTACGGCAAACGTTGTTGATAGACTGCCTGCTGATTTACTCCAGAAATTGGAATCATTGTCTATTCTATGTAGTTTTCATGCCCATAATGATCCGCTCCATGAATCAGACCCCGAGGCCTTTATTTCACTTACTGAGGAAGAGCGAGAAGCGTTGCCGCCGGTATGGCATAAGGTTGTGCAAGTGCATCCTGTAACAGGCCGAAAATTGCTATATATGAGTTTCGATCCACTTGACTGTAAACCATTAGATTTAGCAGTGGGTAAGCAGTTATTGATTGATGCAAGGGAAATTACCACCGCAAATGATCAAGTCTATCGGCATAACTGGAGACCCGGTGATCTATTGATTTGGGATAATCATGCCGCATTGCATAGTGGAACTCCCACCTATATGTATGAAGGAGACCGGAGATTGATGCATCGGTCATTTGTTTATACGATACCTACAGAACGAGAAATACCAAATCTGGAAGAGCTGAATCGTATGTTTATGCCATAAAAAAGCCCACCAAAAGTGGGCTTTTTTCGTTTTAGAAAATAAATTTCGTTTTAGAAAATAAATATAGTCTGAACAGTTATTAGTTCTTAAATGGATTGTTCTCGATTTCACCAAACCATCCATCGGTCTCAAACCAGTATGCGTTACGTTCTTCTAACCATCCATTGGATGTGTGTAACTGAATCCAAGTGTTGAGGAATGTCAGAAAGTCTGGATCTCCTTTACGAACGGCAAAGCCACCAGGATAGAAGTTAAACTTTTCATCACCAAAAGGCTTAAACAATGTGTCACTATTAGCTAGTGTATACAGTGAGGGCTTTGGTTCTGCACTTACTACACCATGAGCATTGCCATTAAGCACCTCTTGAAATGCCAGAGGATCCGAATCGAAATAGGTATATTCGGCATTTGGGAAATGTTTCTTCATCCATTCAACATTAGAACTACCTCGTCGTACTGCTAGTGTAACGTTTGGTTTGTTGAAATCATCAAAAGACGTAAAACCTGCCGCAAGCTCTTTGTTAGCAGACATGGAAATAGTCGAATACGCATAGGGTACGGAAAAATTAACTGTTTGTGAACGTTTTGGTGTGGCCGACATGCCGCCGATAATTACATCAAATTTACCAGCAATAAGTGCCGGGATAATTCCATCCCAAGCGGTTGGAATGTGTTCAACTTCCCAGCCATTATCTGCAGCAAGTTTCTTTGCGACTTCTACTTCAAAACCGATGAAATCGCCTTTGGAATTACGCATCGCCCAGGGTACAAAAGTAGCAAATCCTACTCGGATGGTTTTTCGTTTTTTGATTTCCTCAAGAGCGCTCGCGCTGGCAAGATCGCTGGACGCACTCTGTGAGTACACAGGAAGGCTTACAAGTGCCGATAGCACCAGGGCAAAACCAGTAACAAATAATTTTCGTCTTAACATAGCATCTTCTCCAATATTGATATATAACATATACCTGAATTAAGTCGACTAAAGTCGAGCCTCACATTATAGAGTGAATTTCAAATACATCCACTAAAATCATCAAATTATACTAACTAAATAAATGACAGATACGGACAAAAGAGTCATACGGCTGGATAACGTTAGTAAATCCTTCGGTAACTTTCAGGCCCTTAAAGGTGTTAGTTTTGACATAAACCACGGTCAGAAGGTGGTAGTGTGCGGTCCGTCGGGCTCTGGCAAATCTACTATGATTCGTTGTATAAATCGGCTAGAGGAACATGACGGCGGATCGATAACCGTCAATGGTGTTGAATTAACTGATGATATGGCGAATATATTGGCAGTGCGACGCGAAGTCGGTATGGTTTTTCAACAGTTTAATTTATTTCCACATTTGACCGTACTGGACAATCTTACATTGGGGCCCATGCGCTCTAGGGGTGCTGATAAACAACAGGCACAAGGGACAGCTATGGAGTATCTTGAACGAGTCCGAATACCTGATCAGGCTAACAAGTATCCTTCCCAGCTGTCGGGTGGACAGCAGCAACGTGTGGCCATTGCACGAAGCTTATGTATGAAGCCCAAGATTATGTTATTCGACGAACCAACTTCTGCACTGGATCCAGAAATGATTAAGGAGGTGCTTGATGTAATGATCGAGTTGGCCGAGGAAGGAATGACGATGATTGTGGTTACCCATGAAATGGGATTTGCGAAAACCGTTGCGGATACAATGATCTTTATGGATCATGGCGAAATTGTCGAGGTAGCGCCCCCGTCAGAATTCTTCTCTTCTCCTCGCAGTGAACGAACTCAGTTATTTTTGAGTCAGATCCTGTCACATTAAAATTGCTCAATGAATCTGCTTGATAGAGTATGTCTGTGAATCGAAAAGCCCTTTTCCGCTACTGGAAAGTAAGTCAGCAATCCCGTGTGGTAGCAACTCTACAGTATCTTGTGTTTATGGCATCTCTGGTATGGGTTGTTGTGCACGGCGCGAATCAGATGGGGTATCAATGGCAGTGGTATAATATCCCGGAGTATTTTTACAAAGTTTTCGAGGGTGAAATTTACCCCGGTCGTCTCATCAAGGGACTCGGAGTTACTGTAGATCTAACACTTTGGTGTGTTGGATTCACCTTGTTAACTGGATTGATAACCGCGCTTTTACGCATGTCTGATAGTATTTCCGGGCGTTGGCTATCTACAATCTACTTGGAGTTAGTGCGTAATACCCCACTATTAGTTCAGCTCTATCTATTTTATTTCGTTTTTTCCCCCATTTTCGGAATTGATCGTTTCTGGACAGGTGTTATTTGCCTGACCTTTTATGAAGGATCATTTGTGGCGGAGATAATTCGTTCCGGAGTGCAATCTGTTGAGCGTGGTCAATGGGAAGCGGGTGATTCTATTGGACTGACCCGTTGGGACAACTATCGGTATATTGTAATACCTCAGGCTATTCCTATAATGCTGCCGCCACTTACCGGGCAGATTATTAATTTGATAAAGCATTCTTCTATTGTAAGCGTTATAGCCGTAGCGGATCTAACCACGGAAGGTCGAAATATTATTGCCGATACTTTTATGAGTTTTGAAATTTGGTTTACGGTAGCCGGTATTTACCTTGTTTTGACCCTGTCTTTATCTATGTTTGTTACATGGCTCGAAAATCGCACAAGAGTTAGGACCTGATTGTGATCCGTAAGAATAAAAAGCCACGTCTTAATTGGATAGACTTTGCTGTTATTAGCAGTGTTGTGGGTTTTTTGATTTTTGTGGTATTACGTGTTGATAGTGTTCTGAATTACTCTTGGAACTGGAATCATGTTTTTCCTTTTGTGATGTATCTCGATGAAGATACCGGCCAATGGGTGAGTAATCTTCTATTAGAAGGATTAATTATTACATTACGGTTGGCAGTGTATGGAATTATCATTTCTGCAGTGATCGGTGTGGTAATGGGACTATGTCGCATATCCAGTAACTTGTTTCTGAGAATGGTTGCACGTAGTTATGTGGAGCTGGTTAGAAATACTCCGCCCCTTGTTTTTATCTTTATTTTCTATTTCTTTTTATCTACGCAACTCATGCCGCTGTTGGGAATTGATGAGCTAGCTCGCTCAGATTCACCCGCGGTTAAAACAATGATTTGGATTCTATGTGGTGATCCAATTCTCTTCTCTAATTTCGTATCCGGCTTAATTTGTTTAAGCATTTTTGAAGGTGCCTACATCACAGAAATAGTACGCGCTGGGATTCAATCTATTCCCCGTGGTCAGTGGGAAGCAGGTAGGGCGATTGGTCTGTCCCGAATTGATGTAATG
Source organism: uncultured Gammaproteobacteria bacterium (assembly GCA_905478855.1). Classification (GTDB taxonomy): domain Bacteria; phylum Pseudomonadota; class Gammaproteobacteria; order Arenicellales; family CAJQKF01; genus CAJQKF01. Next base: position 49,250 of record CAJQKF010000070.1, on the reverse strand, counting down.
CGTTATGTCATTCTTCCCCAAGCTGTCAGTAAAATTGCCCCACCGTTGGCGAATCAATTTATCACGCTAATCAAGGATTCATCTATAGTTTCATTGATTTCTATTCAAGAACTAACTTTTATGGCGGTTGAGGTTGGTGTATCCACATCGCGTATTTTTGAAGTTTGGATTTTGGTTGCGGTGATGTATTTTGTTATTTGTTATTCATGCGTACTATTTTTCAATTGGTTGGAACGACGTGCAGCTCGTTCAAAACGTTAAGGTTCTTAACACATTCTTCAGCCGCGTAATGGCTAAAGAATGTGTTTCGGGGTTGTGATATCGGGCAACTTACGCGGCATTATTTGGATGGTTTTATCAACTATCGGCTTCTCCATATCCCATAGTATTATTCGATATTTATCACCTGAGATCCATAGTTTTCAATCGGTATTCTTCAGAGCATTTTTTAGCCTGTTTGTCATTAGTCCGTGGCTTATTCGATATGGGTTTTCTTATCTAGCTACCAAACGTTTGCCGCTGCATATTTTTCGTACTTGCTGTGCGGTACTCTCAATGACAAGTTTTTACTATGCCTTGACTATTATCCCACTTGCTAAAGCTACTGCTATCGGGTTTATGGCTCCCATTCTGTGTAGTTTACTGGTCATTATATTTTTGAAGGAATCTTCTCGGGCTGCCCATTGGGTAGGTATGGGATTGGGTTTAATCGGTACCCTAGTAATTGTTCGTCCGGGGATGATCGATATGGATCTTGGCACCTGGTTAATGCTTTTCTCTACGGCGTTTTTTGCGTTTAATTTGTTTACCCTCAAGTTGCTTAGTAAGACAGAATCAACAGTGGTCATAACCAGTTATACGACAATTATGCTAGTACCATTATCTATCCCGCTAGCTAGTACCGTTTGGGTATGGCCTGATCTACATCAGTGGTTCTGGATAACATTAATGGGTTTAACAACGGGTGTTTCGCTTCTACTATTTACGCAAGGTGTGAAGGAGGCGCTAATCACTATTGTTATGCCACTGGATTTCTTGCGCATGGTCTGGATGTCAGTAATCGGTTATCTGGTTTTTTCTGAATCTCCAGATATTTTTACCTGGGTTGGCAGTATCATGGTGTTTTTTGGCGCCCTTGTTATTGGTACATTTGAAGGCTTTGCAACTCAAAAGCGCAATAAAGCGCGCACTTAAGTTAGATAATCATGTCCTCATCAATTCCCTATTCTGGTGGTTTACTCGATCGAGCAGATGCCTTACGTGCAGATACCGATAAGCTGAATGAACTAAAACATCATAACGAAGCACAGTTTTTAGTCTTTGATAATCTTTGCGTTGCGATGAATCAAAATCAGGAACTTTACTGGATAACTGGAAAAGACTTTCCTAAGGAATACAAGGTCAAAACGACACTAGTATTTCTTGGGATGGCTGAGGATGGTATACCTGTCTTCGCCTTTTCCCTCACTGATGAAATGGATTTATGGATTAAGAAATTAAATTGCCAATTTGTAGATGTTAGAAGTGCCGGCATGTTGTTACTGGATCACCGCGCTTCTATTGTTGCCCATGCTAGATCTATTTTAGATTGGCATGAAAGGTACAAGTATTGCGCAAAATGTGGCGCCGGCAATAGTATCCAAATCTGTGGTCATAAATTGCGATGTAGCGATGAAAGTTGTGCAGTTGAACATTTCCCCCGCACCGACCCTGTGGTTATTATGCTCGTTGAATCGCCGGATCAGAAATTTTGTTTACTCGGCAGAAGCTTTCACTACCCTGACAAATTAATTTCTGCACTGGCCGGATTTATGGAGCCCGGTGAAAGCATCGAAGATGCAGTTCGTCGAGAAATTCACGAGGAAGCAGGAATTCACTGTCATGATATTAGATATTATGCAAGTCAACCCTGGCCATTTCCATCTACTCTGATGATTGGGTGTTTTGCTCGTGCAAGTTCTGTGGAACTCTGTCTCGACCCGCAGGAAATTGAATATGCAGGCTGGTTTTCTAAAAACGATGTACAACAATTACTCGAGTCTACACACCCACAGTTTTTACCGCCGCAACCAATCGCTATTGCTTATCATTTAATTAATCGTTGGATGGAAATCACATGAGTGCTAAACGAATAGGTCCCCATGATGTCGCTGGAAGTGTGGTCGATCCTGTTGATACAACGGCCCATGAGTTAGCCGGTTGGGAGAAGCGCATTGATGCTCTGTATAAGCTATTGGCTGATGAAAAACGGTGCTTATTTGTCGTAGACGAATTCCGCCTTGCTATCGAGTCTTTGGGTCCAGATGTGTATAACACCCATAGCTATTACGAACGCTGGGTTTTAGCAATTCGTGACATTCTTATAAAGAAACAGATTATTACTTCAGACGAGCTATCCCAACGAGTTGTTGATGTGCTGGATCGGGAGGTTTAGATTTGACGGCGCAAAGATTCACTAACGGTGATCGAGTTAAAGTGGCAGAGATAACAGGTCGGAGACATGTGAGAACACCCGGTTATATACAGGGTCGGCACGGTGTTATTGAACGGTTTTGTGGTTACTTTCCAAATCCAGAGGAACGCTCTATAGGGTTGACTGGTCTACCAAAAATTGCTCTTTATCGAGTTCGTTTTTCAGGGGCTGATTTATTCAAAGAACTATCAAGTGCAGTCGCAGACAGTATCGATGTTGAGGTATTTGAGCATTGGTTGAGGGAGGTTGAAGATGACATCTGAAGATAATTACTCTGACAATAATGTTGTATCGAAACAAGTGCATAAGCATGATCATACACCACCTGCAGATCAAGGACCTGTTACTCAAGTACAGGCGATACAAATCGCTATGCAGGAATTACTGATTGAAAAAGGTCTAGTTTGTGCAGAAGAAATTCGTGAAACCGTTGAGCTAATTGACAGTATTACGCCCTCCCGTGGTGCTGAGGTGGTAGCGAGGGCATGGCTAGACCCTGAGTTTAAGTCACGTCTGTTACATAATGGCACTGCTGCGTGTTTAGAGATGGGTATCGATCTCAGGCCCACTCCCTTGGTAGTGGTAGAGAACACTAGTTTAATACACAACATAGTTGTATGCACATTGTGTTCATGTTACCCGCGCATGTTACTTGGTCTACCGCCAGACTGGTATAAGTCAACGGCTTACAGGTCGAGGATAATTATAGAGCCAAGAGTTGTTTTGCTGGAGTTTGGTACAAATCTGAATCCCGAATTATCTATTCGTGTTCATGACAGCACAGCAGATATGCGCTACCTCGTGTTACCTCAACGACCGAATAATACCGAAAACTTTTCTGTAAACCAACTAACTGAATTAGTAACACGTGATTGTATGATAGGTGTGACTTTACCCAAGAATTCTGTGACCTCTTAACATGCAGAATTAATTGATACTAGGTCGAGCAATGTCGCCCCGCATATATTCAAACCAACGACCAATATCGAATAACGCCTCTTCCTGAAATGGAGCAGCGACAAACTGAACAGCACCGGGTAACACACGGCTGCATTGGTTATTATTTGGAATTTTGTTGTTTGAAGTAGATGTTTCAAACAAACCTGACGGCACCGTCAGTCCAGGTATGCCAAGATAATTAGCAAAACGCGTAAAAATCGCCGATCGGGCGAAGTCGGCATCGACCTGCCGCTCGGTTAATTCTTCAGCGGGTTGATACAGTGGTGCGTGATCCAGTGATACCGGAAGTGCTAGGATATCCACCTGTTTGAAGGCAGTAGTAACGAAGTCGTCGAGTAGGGGGCCACGTAAACAAAGTGCCTCTAAGTAATCTGCAGCGGAAATTTTTAGACCATCTCGAATCACGCTGCGCACCGCATGGGAAAGTATTGAGTTCTCATCCAGTAGGGCTTTTTTATGCAGCGCGACGGCTTCGCTTTTGACGATACGTTGATGTAATTCAGTGTATCGTTCAAGCAGGGGTAGCTGAATTTCTACAATTTCAACTCCCGCAGCTGACATTAGATTAATGGCGCTATCGTAAGCTAACAGTGATTGTTGGTACCGCTGTGCATTTTTTAAAACACCAATACGGATATTTTGTGCAGGCTTATTTTCATGGCAGCTATTCCGATTTTCAATATGGTGATTATATGCGGGTATAGCTACACTGGTATTGTCTTTGTTATCTACTCCATTTATTGATTCGAATAGGTAAGCAACATCATCGATAGTGTGTCCAAATGGGCCGATACAATCCATGCTCCAAGTCCGTGGCACTGCACCGTTCCGGCTAACGCGTCCATAGGTTGGCTTTAAACCGACTACCCCACAAAAGGCCGCTGGAATTCTGATTGATCCACCCGCATCAGAACCAATTGTGCCACAACACATAGATGCTGCAATCGCGGCCGCGCTACCACCGGAAGAGCCGCCGGTAATATGATGCTTATCCCAGGGGTTTTTGCAACGACCAAAGTGGATATTATCACCCGTCCCACCAGCGGCGTATTCATCCATATTAAGCACACCCAGGATGTTTGCTCCAGATGCTACCAATTTTTCGACCACCGTTGCAACGCTTCTCGAATTTGATCTTAGTGCTTTACTACCCCCGGATGCAGTATGGGATTGAAAATCGAAGATATCTTTGATGGCGATAGGTATACCATGTAGGTGTCCACGACAAAAACCTTCATCGAGTTCTTTTTGCAATTTGGCTGCTTGCTGCAGGGCACGCTGCTCAAAAACTTTAAGAAAGATATTTAAATCGGAATTGTGTCGTTCGATCTGCTGCAGAAAGTGGTTAACTAGATCTGTAGTCGTAATCTCTTGTTTGAGCAGACTATTATGTAGCTCGTGAATCGAGCGCGTATGTAAATTATTCATTAGTTCCAACATCAATCTCTGATAACTGGTTTTTAGTTAGATATTGGGAGAACTGCCAGGGGTCCGTCACAAGTTCCGTAATTTGTCCGCTATCCACATCAACGTTAGCGGTTTGCTGTGTTAATTCGGCCGTTGGTTCATTTTCCATGGTTTGATATTTGCTCCTGAATCAGTTTTAGTCTAGCCAATAAGGCAGGAAAATCTGTAGGGATGTCATAAACTGCACAGTGTTCTAAATCTTCCTGTAGTGAATCCCACTGGATAGCATCGAGAACTTTACTGGACATTAAATTAAAAACCGCTGGATTACCCATTTGAATAATTGGGTTACACACATTTTTATTACTGGCAACTTGAGCAGCTACACTCGGTTCCAGTATGTAAGATAAGAAGCTCTCCGCAATTTTGGGACGTAGACTTTGAGTCGGAATAGAGGTGATTTCAACAAAAGCGATAGCACCATGGCCATTAATCGGACCACTTTTTGGAGTGATCGCTTGAATGTTCTGGTACCCCTGAAGCCGCAAATTTGCTGACGTAAATAGGCCACCGGATAGAAAAAGGTCGATATCACCATCAACCAAAGCTTGGTTTAATTGATTGCTGTCGTTGCTAATTAGACTGGCATTCTGAAACCAGTGTCTTGCCATGAAATCAAAGCGCTGTAGTTCCTCTTCTCCTAGTGGGCCAAAAGGGTTTAGTCCTGCCGAAATACAAATATGAAATACGTTAAACTCTGGGAACAATAAAATACCGTAGTTCGGCCTGGAGGTAGATTCAATAATCAAATTAAATCCTTCGTCAGCAGCAGTGGTTGCCGAGATAGTATTGGTGTTTACAACAAAGTTAAATGGACCAAAGCGTTGCGGTATGCCAATCAGTTCCCCGCTATCTGCATAGGCCCAATCCCCAAGACTTGATGTCCAGGGTAGGGAGTACTCCAGTTTAGGAATAAATAGGCTTTTATCCAGACTACGAATTTTATTGCTAGGGAATAGCTGCTTACGGGCATAAGGATTATTGATATTCAAAATATCTATTTTCGCTAGACCCTGCATAACTTGCTGGGCAGCCCAAGTATCCGACACCAATTTAGATGCTTCTATAGACAATTTTTGTGATTGCCCAAACTGATGTAGAAAATCACTTTCATCATAGCCATCCCAACATAGTATTTGAAGGTCTGTCATAAAGTTCGTCTTACGGAATTATGAGTTAGATAAGCCATTAAAAACACGGTCTACCACTTCTCGTCCGCGTTCCCAAAGCATATCTTTCCAACGATCTTCATCCACATAAAATGCATCTCTCACAAGCGTTCTAATTTCATCTCCTAATACGCTTTGTGGTTCACCGTGTACATACAGCCAAATATCACCACGCATGGCGTGGCTTACTATCTTCTGTTCCAGCGTGCCAAACTCGAGACCGACTGAGGTCCAGTTTAGTTTTGATGAACCAGGACGAAACCCGGCAAGCACCGAACCCTTTGAACCAGCATAATTAGACGCCCCGGCTGTTGTACTATGAACCTCATCTCCAAACCATTTTTGCAACTGATCAAACACTGCTTCCCCCGGTTTGGACGGTGTCATTAACTCCCCGTAGCCATAGGGGCCAAGTCCAGTGTGCAGGTCAATTAAAATCCCATTTTTGGCATTCGCTAGCTCTTTGTTACAAATCTTGTAAAGCGTCTCATTAGACCAGCTTGCGCTTTGTCCGCCAAAATGGACACTGTCAGAATGAAAGTATTGGCCCTTTGTTAATGCCTTCCTAACATCGACAACTCCATATTCTTCAGCTAACTTTGCCAGTTTTTCATTACATTCCTGAAAGTCAGAGTCTTTCCATCGTTTTGGAACTGCATGGGGATACAGTAATTCAAACAAATCATTCTCAGGATAGTTTTTACCGGCATGATCGACGAAGTTTCGATTCATATCGATATTGTCTTCGTTTACTCGTCGACACCATGAAAAGCCAAATGGATTGACACCATGAATCAATACTAGAGCTGTTCCATCAGGCAATAATGGGCGTTTTTCATCCAGTAACATTCCAACTTGGACCCCTGAGCCACCAAAACCTTCCACACCATGAGTGGCACTTGTCAGAAAAATGATTGTTTCAGCGTCTTGTGGGCCTATTCTTGCCACGTCTGTCGCTAACTCTTCGTCATTAATTCCGCGTAGCGTATGTACATAATGCTCGATCTCGATACCGGCCTGCAAACAAGCTTGTTGAAATTTTCTACGAGACCCAGTATATGTATTAGCGAAATAAGAAGTTACGATACTCATTCTCTTTGTTCCTCTGCGGATTGCGTGTCGAACGCGTAGTGACTGAAAATATTAGTGAAATTATATTATATTATGTTATGTTTATTTATACAGTATCACTATTTCGACAAAAAATATTTGCATGCAAAACACTGACTCCCTACACGAGAATACCAACCCTGACTCCGTTCAGCAACTACGTGGGGAAATAGTTCGGCTCAATCGTAACCAGGCCAGACTGGTTCAAATAATGGATTCATTACCGGGTTTAGTCGGATATGTCGATCTTCAATTAATAATAGTCTATGCCAACAAGCTAATTGAAAGCTGGTATCAACGCCCGAGGTCGGATCTTATTGGTATGCAGTTACGGACACTTTTCACGGATGAGCACTATGGAATTGTGGAAGAACTTCTAAAACGGGTGTTAAATGGTGAGGAGATTAACGAGGAACGGAAAATTCAGTATCCTGATGGCCATGCCAGAATAGTTCATCTGAATTACATCCCGGATCAAATTGACGACACGATACAAGGCTATTTCTTTCTGGTTCGAGATGTAACCAAAAGGCGAAAAGCGGAGAATGCGCTTCAGGTGGCAAATTTTGAGTTAGATCGTCGGGTTATTAAAGCTACAACAGAGTTGGAGTTTCGCAACCAGCAGTTACAGAAGGAGAATCAGGCGCGTCAAAAAAGTGAGGAGCGTTACAGGATTGTTTCTGAACTCATGTCGGATTTGATCTATGTATATCAAGTAGATCCTGATAATAGGATGCAAACGATCTGGTATACCGGACGTTTGAGCAAGGAATTTACGCCACAAATACAGGACCGCCATTACCGGCTTTGGAGACCAATAATCCATCCCGATGACAATGGTTTGCTGGATGAACGTCTCGAGCGTCTACTTTCGAATAAAACCTCCATTGATGAATTTCGTGTCATTGATAGTCAGGGTAGTACACGCTGGATAAGAGTATTCGGACGACCAATATATTGCTCGAAAGAGCAGCGTGTTGTGCAAATAATGGTTGCAGCGCAGGACATTACGGAAACCAAGAACGCCGAAGCCGCTGTAGATCAACAGCGTAGTAGGCTTACTGCGGCTTTGGAATCGATGTCGGATGGCTTTCTTCTATTTGATCAATCTGGATCTTTGGTTGAATTCAACGATAAGATACTGCAGTTATTTCCAAAAGTAGCTGATAAGATGACCAAAGGCACAAAGTTTGAAGCTCTTGTTGAAGCGAGTGTTAAGGCTGGGGAAATAAAGGCCGCTAAGAGCAATCCGCAGGCCTGGGTTACTGACCGCCTTACTGACTATCCTAGCGAATCTGGTGCCAGGGAGGTTGAACTTACTGATGGGCGTTGGGTGCTTGCAACAGATCGACCAACTCGCGATGGTGGCGTTGTTAGCATCCGAACAGATATCACATCACGTAAACGAGCCGAGGAACAAAGGCGGCACCAGGAAGCGGAGTTGGCACAGGTTTTGCGACGTGCATCTATGGGTGAAATGGCTTCGGCTCTAGCGCATGAACTCAGTCAACCATTAGCGGTAATTGTTAATTATTCAAACGGGTTATTACGTCGTTTGGAAAGAGAAACGCTAAATAGAAACGATATTCAAAAAGCGCTTGATAGCATTCGAAATGCTGGGCAAAGAGCAAAGGACATTGTTAAACATGTAGGGGACTTTGTACGACGAGGCCAGCCAGTTGTTAAGAACGAGTCACTGGAGTCGATGGTTAACGAGGTCTCTGACTTACTTCATGGGGCTCTAATCAGAAATCATATTCGTTATAAAGTGCTTTTGCCTACAGAAAAACTATGTGTTCTGGTGAATCGAATTGAAATAACACAGGTTCTGTTTAACTTATTAAGAAATGCTATCGATGCTGTCGTACAATCCGCAACATTGGATGCGACTATTATTTTGCAGGCTTACTCGGAGCAAGGTATTGGTGTTACCGTATCGGTTTCTGATAATGGTTCAGGGGTGGCAGATAATCTTACGAATTGTCTTTTCGAACCCTACATCACAAGTAAAGATTCTGGTTTGGGTATGGGGCTATCGATAAGTCGGACTATTGTCGAAGGCCACGGGGGAAGACTCTGGCTGGACCAAAATTCTGTAAAGGGTTCGTGTTTTAAATTTTTCTTACCCGTATTGAATAATGAATAATCAGCATTTTGTACATATAGTTGATGATGATAGTGACGTTCGCGATTCGGTACAGTTTCTAGTTGAGTCAATAGATTTAAGGGGGTTTAGTTATCCTTCTGCGGATAGTTTCTTTGAGTCCTATGAAAATCATGGGCCAGGATGTGTGATCCTTGATTTGAGAATGCCTGGTATTAGCGGCATGGAAGCACTAAAGGAAATGCATACTCATGGTATTTACGAGCCCGTAATAATTATGACGGGGCATGGCGATGTGCCGGTTGCCGTTCGTTCGTTAAAACTCGGTGCATTCGATTTTCTTGAAAAGCCCTGTAATGATCATTTGTTAATCGAAAAAACCCATAAAGCGATTCAACTGGATATGCGTAATCGTCAAAATAGACTGCAAAAAGTCGAAACAGAGGATGCCTTGCGAAGTCTTAGTAGTCGAGAACAGGACGTATTGATTTTGCTGGTTAAAGGCAATTCGAATAAAGAGGTTGCAAGACTATTGAGTATCAGTCCTAAAACCATTGAGCGACATCGTGCAAATGTAATGCGAAAGCTCGGTGTTGGATCTTTTGCCGAGTTGGTACAGATGGTTGAACGAAGTCGTGCTATTTAGTATCGGTATGCGAAATCAAAAACTATGTATTCCTGTCTATTTGTTGGGATCTAGCTGTCAATGATTTTTGCCCGGTCTCCTTAGATTGTCTAAGATCGGAAAAGTATTCTCGTTGGCATTGGTACTTTTGCTAGTGCTTGGGACCATCAGAGGGGGTGCAACAAGTATATCGAAATTCGTATCAATTAGTGATGTGCCTCCTCTGGGCTATGCGATGTGGCAATCGCTGTTTGCCTCGATCATTTTGCTGTCTATGGCTTATTACAAGACACGCCGCTTACCAAGTGTGCGAGGTCGTCTTACGTATTATCTAGTTTGTGGCTTAATTGGAACGGCCATACCTAATGTTATTTTCTTTATTGCGGTGAGGCAGCTTGCGGCGGGTACGATGGCTGTTTTACTGACATTGGTACCCATTTTTACTTACCTTTTTGTGATTTTCCTGAAGATCGAGCGGATAAGTAATCATCGCATACTCGGGGTTCTACTTGGGTTTGGAGGAGCGTTAATAATTGCGCTACCTAAGGTCTCGGGGGGAATTGATATCAGTTGGTATGTGGCTCTAGCTATTCTGTGCCCGTTGGGTTATTCCGCGATGAGTGTGTTTGTCGGTGTACATAAGTTTTCCTCAGAACACCCATTTTTATTGGCCGGTGCTACACAATTAACGGCCTTCATATTTTTATTACCTACGGCCGTAATTTGGGACCAGTTTCATCCGATATGGCAAGACCCCGGAGCTGAGGAGTGGCTAATACTAGGTCATGGCCTGATTGCTGCAATCGCATATAGCCTTTTTTTTAAAATTGTTGAACTTGCCGGTTCTGTTTTCTATAGCTTCAGCAGCTATATCATCGCTTTAACCGGTATTGGCTGGGGGATGCTCATATTTAATGAGCAACACGGTATTGAGTTTGTTATTGCCGTATTATTTATATTTGGCGGCTTATCATTGGTTAACAAGCGTAAATCTAGGCAACGATACGAATAGTGGTTTGCTCAATTGATTAGAATAGAGCTGAACTTGCAAGGCTCGATCCCCCATCTACAAAAAGAGTCTGCCCAGTAATATACCTGGCATCCTCAGATAAAAAGAACGCTACCGTCTTGGCTATGTCTGCTGGCTCCGCAAATCGACCCATCGGAATTCGATCAATTTTTCTTTTCCGTTCGCTAGAACCGGGTGGGTTGTTACGTGTAAAAAACTCAGTATTAACCGGACCTGGTGCAATGGCGTTAACAGTAATATTGTTGCGGGATAGTTCAAGTGCCCAGGTTCGGGTAGCGCTGATTAGGGCCGCCTTGGAGCTGGTGTAGGCTGTTCGGTTAGGTAGGCCAAGTACCAACTCGCTGGAAATATTCACGATACTGCCAACCCCTTGCTGTTTCATGGTACTGCTACAGTGTTGAGCACATTGTGTAGCGGCGCCTAGGTTTACTTGAAATACTTCATCCATTGTCTCGAGGTTAATTTCACTAAGAGGCTGTGCGCCTACAATTCCAGCGTTGTTAACCAAGCCAGTTATCGGTTTGCTAGCACAAAGGGTTTTTAAAATACTATCTAGCGCTTTTCGGTCTAGTAAATCAACACAATGAAACTCTCCAGGAAACTCCCCATTAGCAGGATTACGTGCTAGTCCGATTACTTCATGACCTCGGTCATGTAAAAGGGTAGCGCAAGATCGTCCTATGCCTTTACTGGCTCCGGTTATTAATACTGTTGACATAAAACTCAGTCTCTTTCGTGTTGTTTTTGGTTTAATCTGACTCATACAATGAGCAAAAAAGTTTAATTATAATTTGATTGGATACACATTTACTCAACGCAGATTTTGTTTAGGGAAATGCTGTCTCTGGGGGGGATATTTGCCAATACATCAGACAAGTTTTCATAAGCAGATCTTGCCATATCATCAATAACTTGTTGGCTTCCAAAGCCGGCAACATGGGGAGTTAGAACAACGTTATCCAGTTTTCGTAACTCGTTGTGAATAGGTAATGGTTCAACTTCAAATACATCCAACCCCGCCGCTGCGGGTTTTCGATCGCGAAGACCAACCAGCAAAGCCGCTTGATCTACTGTGCCACCGCGGGACACATCGATGAAGAGTGCATCTTCTTTCATCTTAATGAATTGTGAGTTTGACAATACGTGTTTAGTTTGTGGGTTAAGTGGCAAGCAATTGATGACTATGTCATTTTCTGCGAGTTGACGGTCGAGATGTTCCATACAAAAGACCTTTATACCCTGCTCAGATCGTGATGTACGGGCCAAGCCAGTTATTGAAACATCAAAGCCTTGGAGTTGTTTTGTAATCTGCCGACCAATTGAACCATAGCCGATAACTAGAATTTTCGCGTAACGAATACTCCGCATCTGTGGCACGATATTCAGTCGATTCCATGAGCCGCTTTTAACCCGCTCAATACTGGGTTTTAAAGCACGAAGTAAACAAAATAACAATGCGATCGCATGTTCCGCAACGGTGGCACTCCATACGTATCCTGAACTACTAATCATTGTGTTTATCGGAGGAGGGTATTTTATTAATGGATCTACACCAGCCGTAACCAAATGAATCCATGTTGGCTTGGACTTAATAATTGTGTGGTGTAACGATTCGGTATAGAGACTCGCGTAGGAGATTACAGCATCTATACGGTCGACTTTCTTAGTCTCGTGTTGGGCGATGGAATTGTCTATAAATTCAACATGGGTAAGCGCCTTACATTGAGTTTTAAGCTCTTCGAAGCCATGGGTCAGTGCGCAAAGAACACGAAATTTTTTACTCACGTAGCCGCCTCAATATTGACTAGTGTAGAATTAAATGAGCTCTGTCCGGCTACGTCTGCTAACTCATCCGTGGTCACTCGGTTAATGCCAGAGTCTGGATACATGTTTGACCAATATCCCTTATGTGCCACCACAACACCTTGTCGAATAGAATTCGAAATTTGTAACTTACGCAGACACCAACCGTATTGATTAAAAAGTCGAATATCATCTCCACTCAATAAACCAATGGATTGTGCGTCGTTGGGATGCAGGATTGCTGTTGGTTGCTTCTCACGAGCCTTACAAGTTGGTAGATTGGCCAGACTGGAATTAACGAAATGGTGAGCTGCAGGAGAAATTAATCTTAACTGCAACGTCTCACGTAAACCCTCTTCCTGAGACACATCAAGTTGGTCGTCCTGTCGGTCAGTGATTTTCGTTTTCAGTTCTCGAGGTATCGCATCGATTTCAATCTTGCCGGAGGGGGTTGGGAATTGCAATTGAAAGAATGGTACCTCGTCGGGTTCGGCGAATCCCACATGACCATGTTGTGTTAATTCTTGCCAAAGATTTTCAACCAACCGTGGGTTGTTGGTGGCATCGATGATACCTTGGATCACCTGTTCTGGGCTTTCTTGCAGCCAGTCCTCATTGAAACCCATAGAGGCTGCTAAAAGTCCCATGGTTTCCCAATTACTTTTGCATTCATATAACGGTTCAATAGCCTGTTTATTAAGGCTCATATAAGTATGTCCATATCCTCTATGTAAATCTACCTGTTCCAGTTGCGACGTAGCGGGCAGAACAATATCTGCATAACTTGCGCTATCGGTCATAAACGAATCGTGGACTACCGTAAATAAATCTTCACGGCAAAGACCACGTCTTATCTCTTCCGTATTCGGCGAAGAGGTCATGGGATTGGCGGCGAATACAAATAGTGACTTAACCGGCGCACCACTATGGCTACCATTCAAAACTACTCCGAGTTGATTCATGTTAATCATTCGTGCAGGAGGAGGACACTCAGTCCATTTATTAACGGCTTCGTCATCCCATAGAAAGTAGTCACCTGTTGAGCAACTCAGTCCACCACCACGAATTCCATATTGGCCAGTGATAGCTTGTAACACAGCTATAGCGTGTACCGTCTGGCCTCCACGTCTGTTACGATTAACTGAATCTCCCATTCGAATCATGGCAGGATTAGTCGTTGCTAGCAGTTTGGCTATTTTGCGAATTTCCTTCGCTGTAACACCGGCAATTTCGGCCGCTCGCTGTGGATTAAAATGTGCTACAAAGTCTCGATACTCCGACCATCCTACGGTATTCTTTTCTAGCCATTTGGTACTAACTTTACACTCAAAAAATAGACTGTGGGCAATTCCATATGCAAGTGCATAATCGCTACCGGGCAAAGGACGGATATGCAGGTCAGCACTTTTTGCGCTGCGTGAGAGTTGTGGATCTATTGCGATTATTAGGCAACCATCTCGACGCGCTTGTCGAAGATACGGCATTAAATGAGGTGCAGTGCTAACCGGATTGTGGGCCCATAGGATGATTAGCTTGCTATCCAGAACATGATGGTAGGGTGGACTCATGCGAGCACCTAAGGTGCTTCGAATCGTATGCCGGGTTGCCCCCATGCAAATAGATCGTTCCAACCGACTGGCGCCCATACGATTCCACAATCGCGCACTAGCCACAGCCATTTGTACCAAACCCAGTGTTCCGCTGTAGCTGTAGGGTAATATGGCCTCCGCCCCATGTTGGTCGATAACCTGCTTCCAGTTATCAGAAATCTCGCTAAGTGCATCGGTCCAGCTAATTCGCTGCCATTGTCCACTGCCTTTTGCACCAATACGACGAATTGGATATTGTAGACGTTCCTTGTGATAAACCCTTTCAAGATAGGGTGCAACTTTGGCGCATAGCCACCCCTGAGTTACAGGATGTTCGGGTTGCGCCGAAAACTCTATAGCGACACCATTTTCAACTGTGGTAACAATTCCACAGCCATCGGGACAGTCATGAGGACAACAACCATTGATTTGCATGCGAAAATTAGCCTAATAGTGTAGGTTGATTATTGCAGAGTAGTCGATCAGGTAACAGTGAGGGAAAACCCTCGGCAAGGTGGGTAAAAGCCCGTAATCTTGTGCACATTCTTCGGTATAGTAAGACGTCTAGGAAGTGTTTAATCTTAGTGGTAAGAAAGTTTTGCTTAGATAGCGGATTTGTAAACGGTGTGCTGTTAGCAACACCTAAATCTGCATTATCAATAGCATAACTAGACAGTAGCCGGTTAATGGCTAGTTAATGACCCACTATAGTTGAGGATAGTAACTTTGTCTGATGATCTTCCGACTCCGGATTACATAGACACTGCGAGATCTTATCGCAGTAGCAAACAAATTACGTTTGGTGGCTATCATAAGGCCAAGCGACCACCAGAAGACACGGAACTTACCCATGTTGGTCCAGGTACTCCTTGTGGAGAATTCTTCCGTCGTTACTGGATACCGGTAGCAATGACCGAACAGGTAACTGATGTCCCGCATCGGGTGAGGATTCTTGGTGAGGATCTAGTTCTATTCAAAGACAAGGCCGGGCGGTATGGGTTATTACACCTACATTGTAGTCACCGAAACGCGTCGTTGGAGTTTGGTGTTATTGAAAATAAAGGGTTACGATGTTGTTATCACGGTTGGCTCTATGATGTTGACGGCACCATCCTTGAGATGCCCGCCCAATCTGCGCAGAGCCGAAAAAAGCTTTGTCATGGTGCTTACCCTGTAGAGGAGTATTTGGGCTTACTATTCGCTTATATGGGGCCGCCTGAGTTAAAACCGGATTTCCCAAAATGGGACACCACCCAGTTGGATGGGGTTGAAATGGTTCCCTATTTTATTAACTACCCTTGTAATTGGTTGCAGATTTGCGAGAACACGATGGATCCTTGGCATACCGTGTTCTTGCATGCTCGGGTTACTGATATTCATTTTGGAGATACGTGGGGTATTGCACCCGTTACAGAATTTTATGAACGTAATCATAAGATCTATGCCACGCTAACCTATCGAATAGATGACATGATTTGGGTGCGTACTCAGGAGACAATTTCTCCATCATTTAGTCAGGTAGGCGCATGGTGGGAAACCGGTCGGGAAGAAAAATACTTTAAGCGTGCCAGCATTACCAAATGGACAATTCCTCATGATGATGAGAATTGCATGATTATTGCGTGGCGAAGTTTTGGACCAAATATTGACCCTGAAGGGCATGGTAAGCGAGAAGAAGTAGGGGTGAATACGGTGGATTTCCCTGGACAAACGGGAGCTGAACCCTATGAGTATCGACAGCGCCATCCCAATGATTATGAGGCGCAGGTATCTCAGGGGGCAATAAATTCCCATGCGGCCGAGAACTTAGGGTCTACCGATAAGGGCGTTGCCTACTTGAGACGTAAATTAAGACGCGGAATTCGTGCCGTTCAGAGTGGCAATCCACTGCCCGAATCAGAACGCGCCGGTGAAGAATTTCTAACCCATGTTCAGGATACGGTATTGCCCATTCCCCCCCATCCTGCTGATGATGAACAATTTCTTAAAGATGTAACCGACGCTGTTATGGATGTTGTATTTCAAGGGGATAGTCTGGGTGGTAGCAAAAGGTCTGATTTCATCGTGGAAGAACTTAAGAAGATTAAATATGATCCTCGGTTCTTTCATAAAAATCATAACGCATAAAACATTCTAAAAACGGTATCTGGTGGTTATTCTAATATGAAAACTAGGTGGGAATTTGTTCTACTGCCAAGCTTCGTTATTATTGGCATCTTGATCGTCGCCAGCCAATATGTGTTCTTAAATGGTAGTTTTTATAAGGACATGGGTCTTGGTCGTATTGGCGATTCTGCAACTATGGTCAATTACATTCGGTTCTTTACTGATTCATTTTATCTAAACACCCTTTGGATAACTATCAAGACATCAGCTTTGGCCTCCATATTTACTTTGATTCTTGGCTTCCCAGTTGCCTATCTAATTGCCCGGATGAGATCCCACTGGTCTATGCTGTTATTAGCAGGGATTGTTGTGGCGACCTTTGTAACCATCGTAATCAAGGTGTTCGGATTAATAATTCTGTTCTCTGCAGATGGTTTAATCAATCAGGTGCTGATGGGTATAGGTATTGTTGATCGACCCTATACGATAATTGGCAATCAAACCGGTGTAGTCGTTGGATTAATGCATTTTACATTAGGCTTTGGTGTGTTGCTTTTATACAGTGTGATACAGACTATTCCGAGATCCCTTGAAGAGGCTGCACAAATTCATGGTGCTAGTCGCTGGCGCATGCATATGCGGGTACTGTTACCTTTGAGTCTACCCGGTGTGACGGTCGGGGCTTTGATGATATTTAATATGTCTATGGGCGCGTTTACGTCCGCTGCATTGCTGGGTGGGGGACGGGTTTTTACTTTACCTGTATTAATTCAACGTACGGTTATGATGGAAGTGAAATATTCCATGGCTGGAACGTTAGCAGCAGTTTTGTTGGTAACGGTTTTGCTTATTAACCTGTTGGCTATTTTTCTGATCCGTCGTTTACGAGCGGCAAGACTGGTAATCGCCTGATGGCTATCGACAAGAGTAATCAAACTTCATCGTATTCATCTATGGATATGGTGACCCGGCTAGCAGCCAGACGGCCTGTTGGACCTCCACCTAAAAGGGGTTTGCCATGGGGTAAGTATTTTCATTACTTCTTCTGTAGTCTTTCTTATATCTTCTTGCTCTCGCCAATGATTGTTGTTATCGGGGCCTCGTTACATGGTGGTGAGTACTATACGGCGATCAAGTTTCCACCAGATGAACCCTCGTTGCAATGGTACTGGAAAATACCAAAAGGGCAGCTAGAAGCACTAGGCCTTAGTTTTGGCCTGGCAGGTCTAACAGCTCTTGGCGCGTGTATTATTGGCATTCCTGCTGCCCTTGGTATTGTACGTGGCAAGATTCCGGGTAAGACATTAATTTCCGCTGTATTTCGTGCTCCATTACAAATTCCAGCTATCGTCACCGGCATCGCTTTTTTGCAACTCTATTATTTGTTTGGTGATGCTACTGGGCTTTATTTTCAGGGTACTTTCCTAGGGCTGTACATTGGCCATCTGTTTGTCGCAACGCCGTATGTCGTAGGAACAGTAACAGCAATACTGCAACGATTTGATACCAGATTAGAAGAAGCGTCCTTTAGCTTGGGAGCAAGTAAGTTGTCGACTTTTCGAAGGGTCACACTACCTGTCATTATGCCCGGTGTATATGCAGGAGCGTTATACGCATTTATGGTGTCGTTTGGTGACGTACCTATATCCATATTTCTTACCGCACCAGGCTTTGTTACCTATCCTATTGAGCTTTTCTACGGCATGGAGAATGACTTTGACCCGAGTATTCTCGCATCCGCATCGTTGGTGATTTTCTTCTGTTTGCTCGTATTGCTTGGCATGCAGAAACTGGTGGGTCTTGACACGTTGTTGAGATCCGGCAGCCGTTAGGCCATGTGGCTAATTTAACTCACTCTTAAACAGAGGATATAACAGTATGAGTAAATCAAAGAATGTCAGGAGAACATTTCTCCGTAGTACAGTTGCTGCTGTCAGCATGTTTGTGGCAGGATCCGCAGTAGCGGGTGATTTCGATGGCGTCACACTAAAGGTAGCGACTTGGGGCGGCTCCTGGAAAGCCAATATTGAAAAAGTTATCATGCCGAAATTCGAAGCTATGGGTGGCAGCATAGAATTTGTTACTGGTAGTCCACAGGCGAATCTGGCAAAGCTCATTGCGGGGCGCGGCCGAGCACCATTTGATGTAATGGAAGTACTTGATGCTCAGGAGCAGGATTTTTTCGCTACCAATGAGTTTCTACAGAAAATCGATTTGTCGAAGGTTACTAATACGGAAAATTTAGAAGACTGGCAATATAGCGATTGGCGTGTAGCCTCATGGCACACACAAGAGTCCATCTGCTACAACCGCGACAAGTTTGCTGAGTTGGGTATCGATGCTCCTACTACCTACGCTGATCTTGTTAATGAAAAACTGGCTGGAAGAATATCCATTCCGGACATTACGTCAGGCGGTGGTCTGGCTAACTTTGCCGCTATTTCTCATGCAGCAGGCGGAGATGAGGTGAATGTTAAACCTGGATTGGAGTTAATTACTAAACTAAATGCGTTGAAATTTTGGTCACGCGGTGGGGAAGTAGTTACGCAACTGCAATCTGGTGATGTGTATGCAGCTGTTGTTCACTCTGGCTGGTGTGTTCGTGCACGTAATGCAGGTGTAAATGTAGCGACAGTTCACCCGGTAATTAATGATCAGCATACAGGGGTTCATAAGTATGGTTGGTTAGTTATAATGAAAAGTAGTGAGAATGCTGCTGCAGCTAGCTGGTTCATTAATGAGTACAACGAACCAGAATTCCAACTTGAATATGCGCGTAATAGTGGTGTAGTTCCTGTAAATCATAAAGCAATTGAAGAACTCAAGAGCGATCCGGTACTCGCAGAAATGCTGCAATTGGAATCTGAGGACATTAATAAGCAATTACGTATTGACTACTCAAAAGCAAATATTTCTGATTGGACCGATCAATGGAACCGAACGGTATCCCAGCAATAATCGTTTATAATAGTTAAATGTAAGTAGGGTCACCGTCCAACGGTGACCCTGAATTTTTAAGAATACTAGAAATAGAAATTCCCCATGTCTCATGTAAATCTTAGTAAGGTGGTTAAGCGATTTGGTGATTTTACAGCTCTACATGAGTTGGATCTGGATATTAAGGAAGGTGAGTTTCTTACCCTACTTGGTCCGTCGGGGTGTGGTAAAACCACTACGCTAAGACTCATAGCAGGCTTTATCCAACCTACCCAAGGTACAATTATGTTGGGTGAGGAAGATGTGACCCAAGTGGCCCCGCAGCATCGGGAAATTGGCATGGTGTTTCAGGATTATGCATTGTTCCCACATATGACTATAGCCGAGAATATTGGTTTTGGTCTGAAAGAGCGGAAGTACCCCAAAGCCGATATTGCCGCGCGAGTGGGCGAGTTGCTTGACTTGATTCATTTGCCTGAAGTGGGTGACCGATATCCAGCTGAGGTCAGTGGTGGGCAACAACAGCGTATCGCTGTAGCCAGAGCGGTGGCCTATCCACCTAAAGTTTTGTTGATGGATGAACCCCTTGGCGCATTAGATCTTAAGCTTAGAGAAACCATGCAAGTGGAGCTTCGTCGTATACAGCAGGAGTTGAAAATTACGACTGTATATGTCACCCATGATCAAACAGAAGCGATGAATATGTCTGATCGTATTGTCGTAATGAACACAGGACGTATCGAACAAATGGGTAGTGCGGAAGGTATTTATAACTCCCCAGAAACACGTTTTGTGGCAGACTTTGTTGGACAGATAAACCTGCTGGATGGAGAAGTTACTGGTACAGACGGCGATCATATCTTGGTTAGGACCGCGGATACTGATATTCGTGTAATACAGAAAAACGGCGCTCCCATAGGGCCAACTTGTGTTGGTGTACGTCCGGAACAATTACAATTGGTCAGCTCGGATTCTGCACCACCTGACTTCAATGTCTTGCAAGGTAAGCTCGTTGGGCGAACTTTTGCAGGAAACCTCACCAGACTCTTCATCGAAATTGGATTAGATAAGCCCGTTGTGATTGAATGTAAGCCACAGGATGCGCCAACAGAGATTGGTATTGATTTAAGTATTGGTTGGCCAATAGAACAGTCAACGCTGTTAAACAAATAGAAGGTTGCGCAACAAATGCATTTTGATAACGAAAAAACATTACAGCAGGTGTCTGTATGAGTGAACGTATTCCTGTTAACCCAGGTGAAGTCGAGTGGGCAGGGGATAACCCTGGTATCTATCTAAGAGAGTCTGTAGATGGGCCTTGGACAGGGTTGGGAATTTTCTTTCACGTGGTTTATTCCAACTACGGACGTGGCCAGACTATGATTGTTTTAGGTACGCCGAATGAGTCTCTTGGCTATCCACAGGCCAATAATATTTGTATGACTAATAATCGGCCCTTAACCGACTATTTAATTCGTGATTTTATATCCAAGTTTCCATCGTTCAAAGGGCAAAGTGGTTTGGATGCAATGACCTGGATGGATGTGGAATCACACGTCAGTGAGGGAGATATGATGGAGTCATGGAGTGAGACCATGACTTCTCAGGGGGTCGAGATGCGAATGCAATGGCAACAATTGGGACAACCGTTTGCCGTTGAGGTGACTCCGGAAACGTGTGCTACAGGTGAACACGACATGTACAGTGTTTTTCTTGAGGCCAGGCAAGCCGGAATTTCGGTTAACGGTAAAGATCTTACTGGTAAGGTTACTGATCGATTATTCTTTGGCAAACAAATGAGTACCGCATTTTTAGCCATTTCTGAAACCTGGGTAAAACCCGCAGAATAGCTTCACTAGGGAAACACGCATGCCACTTAAAAACCCTCTTCACCCAGGCACGGTCGTCTGGACCGGTGAAAATCCCGGTATTCTTTTGAAAGATGACCCGGATGGTCCCTTTACATCTATTGCTTTATTTTTTCGTATATTTTACTCGCCTGTTGGTCGAGGTACGGTTTTATTGTTATTGCAGAAACCCAACGAAGCCGTGACATTGCCGACAGCCGCCAATGTCGTAATTACCGACAATAAGGCTTTGGGTGAGTATTTGTTAGAGACATTCATCGGTAAGCTGCCAGCCTTCGCCACACTTCCAGGATGCCAGTCTGCACAAATTGAAATGATGACAGAAGGCTATCCTGAAGGCGATCCACGTAGTTGCTACAAGGAGATTGTACGAACAGCTAACCTGGATGTGGAACTGGTTTGGGATGGTCTTGGTAAGCCGGTCGCATTGGAACTTCCTGCCGAATTGACTGGTGGTAAAGAAAACGAACTTTACTCCTTGTTAGTAGAATCAACCCGGCCACAAATTATTGTGAATGGCGAGCAATTACCTGGTAAACCTGTGGAGCGTGTACAAGCGGGTATCAAAACTACCACAGCGTTCCTGTATTTTTCCGAAACCTGGATTCATCCTGCGTAAACTGTTATGACCTACCCATCACAACATGCTGCTGACGTTGCTGCGATAAATAAAGTATTGTCCGTTAAGCCTATTTGGTCGGCCATGCAAACCGCGGCAGACGCGGTGAAGCTCGATAGGAAAATTTTGCTACATGCGGGACCAGAATTTTCTACTCCAGAAAATATTACACGACCTATATTAAATTCGGCCAAGGTAACGGCAGTATTCGAAGGGCTTGCTGATAGTTTCGATCAGGCTGAGACGAAAATCATTAGCGGGGAAATTCTACTCCAACCAGCTCAGAATTTTGATGTAGTAACGCCGCTAGCAGCCGTTGTGTCTTCATCAATGTGTCTACATAAAGTTGAGGATGGGGGGCATGGTGATTCAATTGCATGGGCCCCGTTAAATGGTGGTAACGGTGCGGCTCCACGCCTCGGTCAATGTCATCAACCGGCTTTGGATCATTTAAACTGGATGTACAGTGTTGTCGCACCAGCTTTGCGAAATGCCGTTGATGATGGTGTAGACCTTTTAACCATTGCTACCACTGCAATTAATCAAGAAGATGATTGTCATGGTCGAACACCTGTCGGAACCCGGGAAACACTTAAGCGGATTCAGTCCTCTTTAGAAAATCAATCCAACGGTGCGGCTGTTATCTCGTTTATCGAGCAGGGGCCGAGCTTTTTTCTTAATATTTGGATGGCGGCGTGTAAATGTATGCTGAATGCGGCGCGCAACACTAAAGATAGTAGCCTGATTATAAGTGCTGGCGCTAACGGTGCTACAACTGGCATTCAACTGGCGGCAAATCCGGGTCAATGGATTGTTGCGGATGCGGCTTCACCTACGGGTAAATTTGATCGAGATGACCTTCCAGCCAGTAGAGGTTTAGGGGCAATCGGTGATAGCGCGATTGTTGATGCCATGGGTTTTGGTGCAATGGCTATGTCATATTCGAAGCCTCAGCAGGACACACTGGGGGCTTTTTTGCCTGCTCAGGGTTTGGAGCTTGGCAATTTACTTTTATCTGCAGCTCATCCCGGTTTTGGCGCATTGAACTTGCCAGTTGGACTCACCGCCAGGGCTTGTGTTGATAGTGGCCTTGCCCCAATAGTTAGTCTTGGAATTCTTGATCGCGAGGGTGAGCTAGGCCGCCTGGGTGGTGGCATATTTACTCAACCTTTAGAGATGTTTGCCAAGGCAGTATCCGGGTTACAATAAGATTTTGAATTTGTATTGAGAACCCCTGTACTAGCAGACCTTATTCATACAGGTCTCTGTACTTAACCGTTCAGGATTTTGCCAATGAGCCGTACAAAAAAGCCATCAAGTATCGGTTCTAACGGAAACTTACCGGACGCAAGCCTCGAAAGCTTAATTGGCAAACAGCTTAAAGCTCTCAGAGAACTTGCGAGCCTAACCATAAAAGATCTAGCGACTGAAACAGGTCTTTCTTCCGCAATGCTATCCAAGCTTGAAAATGGCTCGGCGTCACCTTCTTTAAACACCTTAAAAATACTTTCTGGTTTTTTTAAGGTGTCGGTTGCCGCATTATTTCGCGAAACAGAACTGCGTAACGACGTTAGTTTTGTTCGATCTGGAGAGGGCGTCAGAATATCTCGTCAGGGTCCAAAGGAACAGCATGAATTCCGCCTTCTGGGCCACAGTTCTAATTCTAGTGTCATTATGGAGCCATTTCAGGTTGAGCTGCATAATAAAGCTGATGTTTACCCGCATTATCAAGGGTCTGGAATTTGGTTTATCCATATGCAGCAAGGTGAAATGGACTTTCGTTGTGGTAATGAAATTTATCGTCTAAAACCGGGTGACTCATTGATGTATGACGCTTACTCGCAAAATGGACCCGAACTACTGGTAAAAGTGCCAATTCGATATCTATGTGTTCGAGCTGATCGTCGCACAAAGGAAAATAGTCAGTAACAACGATGCCTGTGGCTAAGCAATGGGCACTGCCAATTGACCTTTGATATGTGCGTACCTTCAATTGGCAGTTTTTTTCCTTACACTTAGGGCAGGCTTAAATTACTTTTCTTAAATGCTGAATAAAATCGATATCGATACCACAGCAACCACCGATTACTCCGACTCCATCATTTTTCCAATCGACGGCATACTTTGCAAACTCTTCAGGCGTAATTTCAGTTGCTACAGATTCGTCTCTGTGACTCGAAGTGTAATCACTACGATCTGCCTCTGGATAAAGAGCTATCGGCCCGTCCCATAGGTCTCGTAATAGAGGTAGGGCCTTGTTAGTGCTTTCTACGGTAGAGTGAAACAAAGCCACGCAGTCAGGTTTTGTCGTTTCGAGTAATTGCTTTAGTCCGTCTGCGAAATTTGATTGATCGGAGTAACCCATTTCCACTTGGCTGCTAGTTTCATTCCAGCGAACTCTAAAACCGATCCAGACAGGGAGGCCGCTACGTTTGCAGGCGTCCAAGACCCACTGTCTTTGCTGCATAGAACCGGTAGACTCTCCGAGCAGAAAATCTACCCCAGCATCGGCTAGTATTTCTGCCTGTTCGTTTAAATTTGCAATAGCCTGCAGCTCAGAAATTTGAGAACGACTATTAGCATGTCTATGCAATGCTCTAATAGATTCACCGCCAACAGTTAGGCCGAAATTTGATACGGAACCGGCGATCCATGTCGGTCGTTTAGCAAAGCGCTCACGGGCTTCCAGGGCAAGGTTGACACCACGTATATTTAGCTCCCGGGTTGAGTCTCCAAGCCCTAGCGGTTCCAAATTATGTCGTGCCGAGGCATACGTATTGGTAGTAATTATATCTACGCCACACTCCAGGTACTTACGATGCATATGTCGAATCGTGTCTGGATGAGTGTGCAGTGCTTTACCGGCCCAGGAAATATTATCCATGGGCACATCCATTCTCTGCAATTGAGTTCCTATAGCGCCATCGAGCACCAAACATTCGCCGTTTTGTAATCGTTGATTTAGATCTGCATAACTCATGTGTTTACCCTATGATTTGTGATTAATTTATTCGGTATAGCGTCGACTTATTTCGCCTGCTCTTGTAAACGATTGTTTAAACATAATTTGACAAATAAGTATAAAAATTATAATGTGATGAAACATGATTTAATCACATTCAATTAATTTCGGATAGCCTTAGTGAGTCATTTTTCAATATTTTCACTTGCACGTAATGCTCTGACCGGTCACAAGAACTGGGAAAAAATGTGGCGTAGTCCAGATCCGAAAAAAGAATACGATGTCGTTATTATTGGCGGTGGTGGACATGGACTAGGTGCGGCGTATTACCTCGCCAAAGATCACGGGATTACTAACGTAGCAGTAGTTGAAAAGGGTTGGCTAGGTGGCGGCAATACCGGCCGTAACACGATGACAGTACGCTCAAATTTCCTGCGTGAAGATAGTGTGCCATTTCATGAACTCTCGATAGATTTATATCACCAGCTTAGCAAAGATTTAAATTACAACTTGATGGTCAGCAAGCGTGGCATGATCACATTTATTCAAAGTTCTGCGGTAAATCGTATCGCCATGCAAATGGCTAACACCATGCATATTTATGGTGCCGAATATAGAATGCTTAGTCTGCCTGAGATTAAGCAACGTGTTCCCATTTTTTCTCCGTCAGAAAACATGCGTTTACCAATCCTCGGTGGTGTTTATCAACCTCGGGCATCTATGGTGCGACATGATGCCGTAGCGTGGGGGTTCGCCCGTGGTGCAGATTCTCGTGGCGTGGATATCATTCAGAATTGTGAAGTTAGCGGTATTCGCAGAGAAAGTGGTGCGGTAACCGGCGTTGAGACGAACCGTGGCTTTATAAAAGCAAAGAAGGTCGGCATGGCAGTGGCTGGCCATGGCAGTGTGGTGGCAAATATGGCAGGTCTCCGTTTGCCAATTGTGACACAGCCGTTGCAGGCATGGGTGTCAGAACCCATTAAGCCTGTACTTAACGAAATCGTGGTCATCCGTAGTTATTATGGAACTTACTTGATGCAATCCGATAAAGGTGAAATCGTTATTGGGCAGGGTTGTGATCCGTATGCGTCTTATGCGCAACGGGGTACCTTTTCTATTATTGAAGATGCTACGAACGCCATGCTAGAGGTGTTTCCAAGCTTTAGCCGACTGAAATTGCTTAGACATTGGGCGGGTATGCTTGATATGCCGTTTGATGGCAGCCCGATAATCTCGAAGACTGATGTAGATGGTTTTTATGTAGATGTGGCGGGTTCAGGTGGCTTTAAAACAACACCGGCGGCGGCCAAGACTTTTGCGCATTTAATCGCACGTAATGAGTCTCATCCGCTAACCGAAAACCTTGGCTTGAGTCGATTTCAGAACGGTCGGCTCGTGCAGGAGGGCGGTGTATCCGCCAATCGATAGTGAGATATAAAATATGTTGTTAATACCCTGTCCTTGGTGTGGCCAACGCAATGAAGATGAGTTTATGTGTGGTGGAGAAAGTGCGCGGGTTCGACCTGATGATCCTGCCTCTACCACGGACGCACAATGGTCCGATTACTTGTATAACAGCACTAATCATAAAGGTGTCGTTCGCGAATGGTGGTGGCATGTGAATGGTTGCACCAAATGGTTCGTAATTGATCGCGATACTGTGACTCATGCCATACAACCTGCTTCGGAGGAAATAAGTTGAGTCGTCTTTCAAGTGGTGGTGCAATTGACCGCCGTCAGGTTATAAACTTTCGATTTAATGGAACATCCTATACAGGTTTTAAAGGAGATACATTGGCATCTGCATTGCTGGCCAACGGTGTGCGTGTTGTTGGTCGCAGCTTTAAATACCATCGCCCTAGGGGTGTTGTAAGTTGTGGGATAGAAGAGACCAACGCATTAGTTCAGTTACGTAGTGATCTGGATCAGCCGAATATTAGAGCAACAGTCTTGCCGTTGGTCGAAGGGCTGGAAGCCGAAAGTATAAATTGTTGGCCAAGTGTTAACTTCGATGTAGGCGCGATTAATGGTTGGCTTGCGCCGCTGTTTCCGGCCGGCTTTTATTACAAGACTTTTATGGCAAAACCTTGGGATTTCTATAGTCGATTTATTCGTCGTGTAGCTGGTTTAGGCCAAGTCCCAAAAGTCGCTGATACTAACTCCTATGAAAGAGTACATCATCATGTGGATGTGCTTGTAATTGGTGCTGGACCAGCGGGTCTTAGTACGACTCTAGCAGTTGCGCGAACAGGTGCACGGGTATTGTTGATTGATGATCAATCTGATCCAGGTGGTGA
Source organism: uncultured Gammaproteobacteria bacterium (assembly GCA_905478855.1). GTDB lineage: Bacteria > Pseudomonadota > Gammaproteobacteria > Arenicellales > CAJQKF01 > CAJQKF01. The sequence goes on along the minus strand of CAJQKF010000070.1, from coordinate 22,131 downwards.
CTTACTGTTTGATACTGCGATTATCGATCAAAAACCCGCATTAGAATGGGTCAAGGAATCGATCGAAACTCTAGCTCAGTTAGATAACGTATCAAGACTTCAAAACACTATTGCAACAGGTTATTACGATCACAATCTGGTGATTGCCGTTCAGACAAGTCCTGACGAAAGCTGGATTCGCGAACGCTTGTGGCATATCCGTGCAAAGCAAGTAGTTGTTGCCACAGGTGCAGTAGAACGCCCAATGGTATTCGCTAACAATGATCGCCCTGGTGTTATGTTGTGTGCATCGGTTGCCGGTTATATCACCCGCTTCGGTGTTCAACCTGGCAAGCGGTGTGTTTTGTTCACTAATAATTCTAGGGCTTATGAATATCTTTCTGTGCTGCAGGAAGCTGGTATTAAAGTTGTTGAGATAGTGGATTGTCGTGAGAGTGTAGATGACGACAGCCTGAAAATTGCGCAGTTGTTAAATATTCCGGTAGTTGCTGGTTCTCATGTGGTTAATGTTAGCGGTAAGAAAATGGTTCGTTCCGTCACGGTTCGCTCTATTAATGGAGATGCAAACCTGCACACTGTATCTTGCGATCTGGTCTGTCATTCGGGTGGGTGGAACCCCCTTGTGCATTTACAGTCGCATAGTGGCGCAAAACCTGTATATGATTCGGAGAATGTAACCTTTATACCGGGGAAACCTATCCAGAGTGAACGCTCTGTGGGCGCTAGTAACGGTCGTTTCCTATTGTCCCAGTGTATTACTGATGGTCTAGAAACGGGGCAAAAAATAGGCGTAGAATTAGGTTATGAGTTTCCGGAAATATCATTTGAGAAGCAAACAAACGATGTGAATTATGCCGTCGAGGGCTTCTGGGCCGAAGATGACAATACCGGGAAAGCTTTTGTTGATTATCAGAATGATGTAACCCGAGCTGATTTGGCATTGGCTATGCGGGAAAACTTTCAGTCAATCGAGCACATCAAGCGTTATACAACGGCCGGCATGGCAACAGATCAAGGAAAGATGGGCAATCCGAACGTGATAGGAATTGTGGCTCAAATGAGCGGTACCTCAATGACGGCTACTGGTACAACTACCTATCGACCGCCTTTTCAGCCAGTAAGTTTTGGTGTTATTGGTGGCATGGAGCGTGGTGCATTAATTATTCCTGCACGCACGACGCCTATTACTGAGTGGAATATTTCACATGGTGCTGCAATGAATGAGGCCGGTGCTAATTTCCGGCGACCGTTCTATTACCCTAAATCTGGGGAGTCGATGCAGGATGCTATGAATAGAGAAGCCCTCGCGACACGTAATGGCTGTGCTATCTATGATGCTACACCATTAGGTAAGTTTGAGTTACACGGTGAAGATGTTCCTGAATTACTCAATAGGGTTTACACAAATTCGTTTTCTGATCTGCCGATTGGCCAAGGTAGGTTTGGCTTAATGCTTCGAGAAGACGGGCGCTTAATGGATGATGGTGTCACATTTAGAATTGATGATAATCACTATTTGATGTCTTGCGGAACGGGCGCGGCTCCAGTAGTTCTTGGCCATATGGAACGATTGTTACAAACAGAATGGCAAGACTTAAAGGTTTACCTGATTAATGTATCTGCGGGTTGGGCAAATGTCTGTGTTTGTGGCCCACTGGCACGAGAAGTTTTATCAGGTGCAGGAATGGATAGAGAACTGTTGGATAGCATGAAGTTTATGCAAATTAAAACTACAAAGGTTGCAGGTTTTGATGTCCGTGTTGCACGTGTTAGTTATACAGGTGAACTGAGCTTTGAAATTAACGTTCGAAGAAGAGATGGTTTACAACTGTGGGAGCTATTTATGCAGGCCGGGAAACAACACGATATTACTCCGATAGGTTCTGAAACCAGTGGTGTATTACGTATTGAAAAAGGTTTCGTATCTCCAGGTATCGAAGGTGACAATATTACCAACCCCTATGATGCAGGATTGGGTTGGGTAATAGATATGAATAAGCCAGATTTTATTGGTAAACGTAGTCTACAAAGAGATTTGAATATCGGCGGCGAACGTCAACATGTGGTTGGCTTACTTCCCGATGATCATAATGCAAAAATAGCTGATGGCTCGGCTCTTGTTCCCGTGCAGGCGCCGACAAGTGGTAATCCTGAGTTTCAAGGGCATGTTACAGCGGCATGCTACAGCCCGACGTTAGAACGTACTATTGCGTTAGCGTTGTTGAAAAATGGAAAAAATCGTCACGGAGAAAATATTCGTATTTCTGGGTTAGAGGGTTCCTTCACTGCAACAGTTACTAAACCGGTTTTTTATGATCCACGTGGTGAGAAAATGCGCGCATGAGTTATGAAGCTAAAATTGTGCCGATTGAGAGATATGGCCTCATCAATATTCGCGCAGATTTTTCTGCTCAAAGGGTGATTGGCGAATCCCTTGGACACGAGCTGCCTGTGACCGCACATACTGCAGTACATACCGAAAATTTTTCAGTATTATGCTTTTCTGAGGATCAATGGTGGGTACGATGTAATTTGGAGCAGGAAACTGATTTATTTAATCAGCTTTATGATCTAAATAAGCACAATCACTGTGCCGCAACCATAATCTCTGATCATTTTTCTGGTTTTTCTCTTATTGGAACCGACGCCAGGAAGGTACTACGTCAAGGTGTTAGTATCGATTTAGATGACTATGCAAGTGGACAGTGTACTCGGTCCGGTTTCGCTCGGTGTGGCGCTTCAATTCAGATTGTTGAGCAGTACTTTCACTATGATCTATTTGTCGAGTCTAGTTATGCTAGCTATGTAAATCTTTGGTTTGACGCAGCACGTAAAGGCGTACAAAACTCTCAATCGGGGTAGAAAATACTAGAGTAGCACTTTGCTACTATAGAATATAGATTTTAAACTCTGTACCTGTTTGAGACTTCATTTTAATTCGGGTGACAAAAGTGAATTCTAGAATAGATGATGTAAACGGCGTTAATGATATTCGTGTTGTGGATGATCGTATTATTTTCGTCCCGGGGAAACTTGATCTCGAAGAATCTGGCGTTATTAAGAACCCAGGTGATATATCTCTGCAGTCATCACGAATTATTGCTGAACTTGCCGTATGTTTGGGCACAGTCGAAGCTAGTTTATCCGATCTAGTAAAACTAGTTGTCTACTATGTGCAATTTGATGTTGACGAGATGGAACTTCGTCTGCATTTAGGTCGCTGCTTAGGAACAACGGTTCAAACGGCCGTTACCTTTGTGCCGATACGACAGCTTCGTATTGCAGAAGCCCTAGTAGAAATAGAGGCTATTGCTATACGTGGGGAGAGCTCCCGAGAAGGTGTAGTGCACAGTGATCTTGCAATGCCTGGAGCAGGTTTTTGTCATGGACTTAGATGTGGTGAGTTTGCTTTCTTGAGTGGACAATCGTCAGACTCATACAATGCGTCAATTTTGTTTCCAGATGATCTTGTTAGCCAAAACCAGAAAACCATCGAAAACCTTCGTCTAGTAATGCAATTAATGGATGTGGATGATACGGATATTGTGAAAGTAAATAGCTGGCGTGCCCCAACGATGGATAGACTCGCTTATGAAACGGCGGCGAGTGACCGTTTTCGATTTCTTGCGGCCTCGGGCCCTGCAGTTACAGGGATCACAATTCCTAGATTAAATGCGATTGGGCATCAGATTCGACTCGATCTTTGGGCTATGGATACTCATCTACAAAGAACTAAAATTAATCCGCCGGACCACTGGGGCTGGAAAATCGCTGCGAGTTATAGTCACGGGTTACAGGTTGGACCATGGTTATTTGTGGGTGGTCAAGCTGCATTAGATAAGGATTGTATTGTGCAGTACCCTGAAAATATTGTGCAACAAATTGACGTAACAAAATGCTTTATCGAAAACATAATTAAACACGCAACTGGTGAATATAAACTTGTTAAGTTAAATGGACTATTTTGCGATAGTACAGACTCTGATCAACGGATTCAGATTAGACAGACGTTAACTGATTTGTTCCCAAGCTCCCGGCCAGTTCGTACATTCATTCCAGTTGACCACCTAGCATATTCTCATCAGGCGATCGAGCTTGACGCAATAGCTAAATTGCAGGTTAATGATAGCAAAATAAATTAGGTCTAACTGATTGATAATGATCAATTATGGTTTTCTACAAATGAGGGCTAAAGCATATGACTGAAACAACCAGCCTATTACACGAAAGTATAATGGTTTGTGATATGACTTTTCCCTGGAGTCATATGGGATTAAGACCGCTTGGCGAAGCCGCGCTGGAACGTATGGCAAGAAATGGTGTTGATTTTGTCTCATTAACGATAGCACTGGATTGGCATGGAGTTGAAACAACTATACGTACGATTGCGGAAGAACGTGCCTTTATTCGTGCCAATTCAGATCGGTATGTTTTGGCCCAAAGCGTGGCTGATATTCGTGAAGCCAAGCAAAACGGTAAGCTTGCCCTGGGTTTTCATTTTCAGGGTACTAATCCAGTGAGTTACGATATTGGATTAATCGAAGTCTATTATCAGTTGGGCATTCGTCATATGTTGATGTGCTACAACTTGAAGAATTCTGTTGGAGATGGCTGTCAGGAAGAAACTGACTCCGGATTGTCTCGCTTTGGCAGACAATTGGTTGCGGAAATGAACCGGGTGGGCATGTTAGTGGATATAAGTCATACAGGTTATCGGACGAGTATGGATACAATAGAAGCATCATCGGCACCGGTAATTACTTCTCATTCTAATCCGCGTGCACTATGTGATCACACACGCAATGTTCCCGATGATCAGCTACTAGCATGCGCTGCCACAGGTGGTGTTATCGGCGTGGTAGGTTTCTCTAAAGTATTAGGCAATGATAAAGATGTTCGCGCTAAACACATGGTTCAACATATCGAATACCTGATTGACTTAGTAGGCCCGCAACATGTTGGTCTTGGAATTGATTATGTCTATGATCAAAACTTTGATATGCGTACGGTATGGTCACCACATTACTCCGGCCGTCCAGTTGGTGTACTGGAGCCAGAAGAACTCCCCAACGTAACTGAATTGCTATTGGCCCGAGGCCATAGTGAAGATGTCATTCGCAATATAATGGGAGAAAACTGGTTACGCGTAGCAGAGTCTGTTTGGAAGTAAACTTGTTTACTACTAATGTACCTTGCCTAAAATACCAGTATAAAGATTATGGATAAAACGCTGAAGAATATCACTGACTCAATAGAAAATTCCTATAGAACGATGACACCGCAATCCGCTGCGTTTGCAGAACAGGCTCGGAAAGTTCTGCCCAGTGGAGTAGTGCACGACTCTCGATTTATAAAACCTTACGGGCTCTATGCGAGCCATGCTGTGGGCTCACGTAAGTGGGATGTGGATGGCAATCAATATATAGATTACTACGGTGGACATGGCGCATTAATGCTGGGTCATAATCATCCCGATTTAATTGCCGCAGCAACAGCTCAACTCCAAAAAGGCACTCATTTCGCAACCAATCATGAAATGGAAGTTCGTTGGGCTGAGAAAATTATTGAAATGGTACCATGTGCTGAACGCGTGAGATTCCATGCATCTGGCACCGAGGCCACACAAATGGCGGTACGTTTAGCGCGTGCCTATACCGGGAAAACAAAAATCATGCGGTTTCAAGGTCATTACCACGGTTGGCTAGATGATATGACTACCGGTTACAACTCCCACTTTGATGGAAGCCCGGTAATTGGCGTACCTGAGAGTATCGCATGTAACTCCATCGCTATGGATCCCTATGACGAATTTGCCGTCGAACGTTGTTTGGTTCAGGATAAAGATATTGCGGCGGTGATGATTGAGCCGTTAGGTGCGGCAACTGGGAAAATACCAATACGTTCAGAGTTTCTGCAATTATTGCGACAATGGACTACAGATAACAATATCTTGTTAATCTTCGATGAGGTTGTAACAGGGTTTCGTGTCTCGCCAGGTGGTGTGCAAGAGACCGCTAATGTTATGCCAGATTTAACTACTTTGGCAAAAGTAGTGGCCGGTGGTTTACCCGGTGCGGCAGTCACTGGATCAGCTAAAATTGTAGATGGTCTAGACCACGATTTTGCTAAGCGATCTGGACGAGAAAAAATTTATCATCCCGGAACCTTTAATGCCTGCCCGGTTTCAGCTGCGGCTGGCATTGAAGCGCTCAAGATTATCCAACAAACGGATGCTTGTGACACCGCAAACCGACTTGCCAGTGATTTGAGAAATGGATTAAGTGACGTTGTTAAGACCAATAACTATCCTTGGGTAGTCTATGGTGAGGCATCCGCCTTTCATATTTATATGGGAGGTGATGAACCGCCTTTGAAAGATGGAATATTTTGTCCCGCTAAGTTAGGACGTGAAGGTCTTAGTCGACAACCTGCTGGTATCCCAGCGCTATTAAGACTGGCCATGAATATTAATGGCGTTGATTTTACGGGTTGGCCTGGTGGGTTGGTGTCTGCGGTCCACAGTGATGTGGATATTGAAGAAACTATCGAAGCTTTTTCTCGTGCTTTGAAAATTCTTAGACCAATTGTCTGTGTTTGACTGATACACGGATAATGTGAAAAAAATCAAATAGTAGCTGGATATGGCAGTGTCTCAATATTAATGTGAATAGTTATCCAGTACTGTTCGGGTTTCAGAATAGATCGCTTATTCGCAATACGAATCTGAGATCACAGTTTTTAATTGAGATCACAGATGAATTATGTAATGATTACTTAGACGATGTTTAACCTTTCGGTAATCTGTAGTTTATGTATTATCGAAGTTACTATTATTACCATAGTAAAGCACTACATTTGGAGGAGATATGAAACCATTCGATAAACTGGTCCGTAGCCTGAACAAAGGCGAAATTTCGAGACGCGATTTTTTACAGAAGGCTAGCGCACTAGGCCTTGCTTCTGCGATTCCTGCCTCGTTGATGAGTAGTAACGCTCTTGCAGGTGGTCCTAAACGGGGTGGCCATTTAAGAGTTGCAACTGTGCAGGGTTCATCAACAGACAAACTAGATCCGATCTTCCTTTCCAGCGGACATACCAACTTCTTGTGGTATTCGATGCATGGTCAATTAACCGAAATTCTTCCTGATGGACAGCTTGCACCACAAATAGCTGAATCTTTTGAGCCGGGTGCCGATCCATCCGAATGGATATTCAAGTTACGTAAGGGCATTGAATTTCATAATGGTCAGGCGTTAACTGCAGAGGATGTCATTGCCTCTCTTGAACGGCATCGTGGCGAAGCTTCTGCCTCAGCAATGAAATCGTTCATGGAAGAGGTTGAAAGCATAACTAAAGATGGCAATCATGTAGTTAAAATGAAGTTGAAGTCGGCTAGTGTCGATTTCCCTGTTATTTTATCGGCTAGTTCATTATCGATCTTGCCATCATCAAATGGAAAGATCGAGCAATTTGATGTGGGCTGTGGTGCATATATTCTTGAGTCTTTCGAACCAGGCCAACATTCAAAATTGAAACGCAATCCAAACCATTTTATGTCGAATCGAGCTTTTGTCGACTCTGCTGAAATATTGACTATAGCCGATGCTACGGCGCGTTTGAACGCTTTGGTAACAGGTGCTGTTGATGTTATTGGTGACGTGGATTCTACTTCGGCTGATCGACTCGCGCGCAAATCGAGTATTAACGTATTGGATGTAGTTAGTACACAACATTATACGTTTCCGATGCGTACTGATCTTGGTCCTTTCGATAATAATCATGTGCGTATGGCACTAAAGCTGTCGATTGATCGAGATGATGTTTTGGATAAGGTCTTGAGCGGGCACGGTTTGGTTGGTAATGACCATCCAATTTCTCCAGCGAATCGATATTACAATCATGAGCTTGAACAAAGAGTTTTCGATCCGGAAAAAGCGAAATGGCACTTGAAACAGGCCGGTCTGAGTAAACTCCAGGTAGAGTTGAGTGCATCCGATGGTCTTTATGCAGGCGCTGTAGATACTACAGTTCTTTTTAGTGAACATGCTAAGCAATCGGGTATAGAAATTACGCCTAAACGCGTGCCAGATGATGGATACTGGTCAGATGTCTGGCTCAAGCATCCTTGGTGCGCTAGTTACTGGAGTGGTCGACCTACCGAAGACTGGATGTTTACACAAGGATATTCAGCTTCATCTAACTGGAATGAGACTTATTGGAAGAACGAGAAATTTAATAACTTGCTAGTAGCGGCACGTGCCGAAATTGATGATAGTAAGCGTCGTGATATGTATTTCGAAATGCAGGCTATTTGTCGCGACGATGGTGGGTCTGTGATTCATGCTTTTGCGAATCATATTTCTGCAAACACTAATAATGTTGGAGTACCCGATACGGTAGCCGGCAACTGGGAGTTTGATGGCTACAAGCTCATTGAACGCTGGTGGATGACTGGTTAGCAATTACAGTTTCCCCGGGTCTTTTAGAATTGAAATCGGCGGCCTTGTGTCGCCGATTTTGTGTATAGCTGAAATAACAAGTTAAAAACTATATAGAACAAACTGATATGGAACACACTGACACTCGACGTCGAAAAAGCGCTCGCCAGCAAAAAGCAGCTCGTAAGGTTAGTTCGGTTTTGCAAAGTAGTAAGCTTGAAAAGCGTGTTTCGTTAGAATTGGTAAATAGCTCACAGTCACGGATGATCCATGAGGCGGTAAAAAAGATTCTCTGGGAAGTCGGCGTAATCATTGAGCATACGCCAAGTTGTAAGCAGTTACTGCGAAAAAAAGATTGTTGGCAAGACGATCAAGGTTATGTACATCTACCAGAAGATTTGATTGAGCGGGCTATTTTATCGGTGCCCGATATCGTCCGGTTGTATGACCATGACGGAAACATTAAAGTTGATACCAATAGCTCGATATCAAGCTATTGCCCGGGGCATAATTGTGTGCGAATTCTCGACTACCGCACGAATGAGCTACGACCCTGTAGTCTTGATGACATCCGCGAAACTGCCAGACTTTGCGAAACCTTGCCTAATATTGATATGGTGTGTTCCCTTGGTTATCCTAGTGAAATTCCACCAGAAGACGAGGTGGTTGAGACTGTGCGCGCAATGTATGAGAATTGCTCCAAGCCGGCCGCATTGCTCGCCCACGATGAAATCATTCAGGAACGAATGTTGAATTTGATTGCCGACATGACGGGTGGTTGGCAACGTATGGCTGACAAACCCGTCTGCCTTGAATTAATGGGCCCAATTTCCCCATTAAAAATGCCTGAAGAATTATGTTTACGACTAATTAACTGTGCACGCTGGCGAATACCAGTGGTGTGTTATCCGGCCACATTCCCAGGAATGTCTTGTCCAATTTCTAATGCAGGTGCAATTGCACAATCATCTGCTGAAGCGATTGCAGGGATAGTTTTGCATCAAATGACCGAACCGGGTGCGCCAGTAATGAGTGGGTCTGCCATATTACCTATGGATTTACGTCAGGCAAATCTAGCCTATGGCTCTCCCGAGTATATGACGGCTGGCCTTGGTGCTAGTGATTACTTTCGTAGCATTGGAATTCCATCGTGGATTGGTGCTGGATGTTCTGACTCACACCAGTTCGATACGCAAGCTGCAGCCGAAGCAGGCGCAAATCTAGCCATAGCTGGAATGTCCAAGTCATCCTTTGTTCACAACCTTGGTTTTTTATCGGGCGGTCGTACTGGCTCAGTCCAAATGTTAACGCTTTGTGATGAGATTATCGGCTGGTCAAGCAAGATGGCTACAGGTGTTGAAGTCACTGCCGATTCAATTGCTGCAGAAGTGGTTGTTCGTGCCGCAAGAAATAATGAATATCTTACCGATCAGCATACCCAAGATCGATTCATGACCGAAAACTGGTACCCTGGCTTATTTGAACGCTCTGATGCGGATGCATGGATTGATGCAGGGGCTAAAGATATGACTGAGCGTGTTAATCAACGTATTCGTGACATACTTGGATAGTTGGATACGATGAACAGCCTTAAAGCCACTTATGAATAATATACTACGCATGCTGGCTCAGCGAATTTCCTTGGGAGTTTTGACTCTTTTTATTGTATCAATCATTATATTTTTGGCAGTGTCCATGTTACCCGGTGATGCGGCCCAAGCCATTCTGGGACAGGCCGCCACTCCCGACACAATTGAAATTTTACGTAAGCAATTAGGACTCGATCTACCTGCGCATACACGTTACCTAACTTGGCTTAGTAGTATCGTTCAAGGTGACTTTGGCACCTCGATAGGCAATGGGCGAGAAATTAGTGAGGTTATTGGTGTACGATTTTTTAATACCATTTTTCTTGCGGCATTTGCAGCCTGTATTTCGGTTCCGTTGGCGCTGGTGCTCGGTATACTCGCCGCGCTATATCGAAACTCCTATTATGATCGTACAGTTAATGCGCTTACTTTAACTTCCATCTCCACACCCGAGTTTTTTGTAGCGTATATTTTAATATTATACGTATCGGTTAAAACAGGCTGGTTTCCGAGTCTTGCCAATGTTCACGCGGATACTGGTTTTTTCGAACGTTTGGAAAAAACATTTTTACCCGCCGTAACGTTAACCCTGGTTTCAGTTGCCTATATGATGCGTATGACTCGCGCTGCGATAATTAATCTTTTATCGAGCTCTTATATCGAGATGGCATCGTTGAAAGGCATGAAGCGCTTACGTATTATCACTCATCATGCATTACCTAATGCCTGGGCGCCGATTATTAATGTGATTGTCCTAAATCTTGCATATTTAATAGTCGGAGTGGTCGTGGTTGAAGTGGTATTTGTATATCCTGGATTAGGACAACTATTGGTAGATGCGGTACAAAGACGAGATATGCCTGTAGTACAAGCGTGTTGTCTAATTTTTGCTGCCACTTATGTGTCGCTCAATCTGATTGCTGATATTCTTTCGATTTTAACTAACCCGCGATTGTTACATCCAAAATGAATCAATCTCCTGATATACAGTCAATGACGAATTCAGCCGTTAGTACGCGTACCAGCCGAATACTCAAAGAATTGGCAAAGGCGCCATTCAGCGCCAAACTTGGATTACTGATCATTGTGGTATATGTTTTTGCAGCAGTATTCGCGCCCTGGTTAGCGCCATATGGCGAATCCGAAATCGTTGGTAAAAAATATGTGCTGGCAAATGATACGTTCTTACTTGGTACGGATAATCTTGGGCGTGACATGCTTAGCAGAATTATTTATGGTGCTCGCAACACAGTCGGTATCGCTTTAATCACAACTATTTACGCCTTTTTGCTGGGTGGGATTACCGGTATCTTTGCTGCGGTGATCGGTGGCTGGACCGATCAATTATTAAGTCGTACCGTCGATATTCTGATGGCCATTCCAGCCTTAATATTTGCCATGTTATTGCTTTCCATTTTCGGAACTTCGGTGCCAAGTTTGATTCTTATTATCGGTTTGCTAGATGCTACCCGGGTTTTTCGATTATGCCGAGCAGTAAGTCTTAATGTAGTGGTGATGGATTTTGTTGAAGCGGCAAAGCTACGTGGTGAAAAACTGGTTTGGATAACCATAAGAGAAGTCCTACCTAGCATATCAGCTCCACTCGCGGCTGAATTTGGAATTCGGTTTTGTTTTGTGTTTTTAACTATCAGTGCGTTGAGTTTTCTAGGTCTTGGTATACAGCCGCCGACTGCAGACTGGGGCTCGATGGTGCGCGATACTGCAGATCTGATTACTTTTGAAGACTACACACCGTTGATACCCGCTGCAGCGATTGCGATTTTGACTATTGGTGTTAACTTTGTGGTTGATTGGTTTCTGCAAAAAACAAGCGGATTAAAAGATGAATTCTGACCACAACGAATTACTGCTTGAAGTTAAAGGATTAAGTGTTGAAGGCTTTAGTGAGGACAAATGGCATCAAATCGTTAATGGTGTCGACTTCTGTTTGAATCGTGGTGAAATTCTAGGGCTCATCGGTGAATCTGGTGCAGGCAAGTCAACTATTGGCATTGCTGCAATGGGATTCGCCAAGCCGGGATGCCGCATAAATGGGGGTAGTATTCAATTTGATGGACTTGAATTGACCACTGCGACGGCGGAAGAAAAACGTCGGTTGCGTGGTGCGCGAATTGCCTATGTTGCACAGTCAGCTGCGGCTTCATTTAACCCCGCACATAAGTTGATAGATCAGTTCAGCGAGACCGTGATTCAGCACGGTCTTGGTAGCCGGGATCAGGCCTATGCAGATGCCAAAGAATTGTATTCGAAAATTAGAATGCCGAATCCAGATACCATCGGCTTTCGTTATCCACATCAGGTTTCCGGGGGACAATTACAGCGCGCAATGACAGCAATGGCGCTCGCCTGCCGACCCGATTTAATCATTTTTGACGAACCAACCACAGCGCTCGACGTCACCACCCAAATCGAGGTGCTATCTACAATTAAAGATATTGTCGAACAATTTAATACCGCAGCAATTTATATAACCCACGATCTTGCAGTTGTTGCGCAAATGGCAGACAAGATTAAAGTTCTACGGTATGGCGAATCCGTAGAAGAATCAGAAACCCGTAGCATGCTAAGTGATCCACAAAAAGATTACACCAAGTCGTTATGGGCAGTGCGTAGTTTTCGTAAGACTGAGCAAAATGTTGATGCAAGTTCGTTGCCGTTACTTAAAGTTCAGAATGTCACCGCAATTTATCCCGGTACATCAAAAGAAGTATTGACCGATATCGAGTTTGAAATTCGACCTAACGAAACAGTAGCCGTGGTTGGTGAATCTGGCAGTGGTAAAAGTACTCTGGCTCGAGTCATTACCGGGCTATTGCCACCACGCCAGGGGCAAATTTTATTCGAAGACCAGAGTTTACCTTCGGATTACCGAAGTCGCAGTCCTGGACAATTGCAGAAAATTCAAATGATTTATCAAATGGCAGATACCGCGATAAATCCCCATCATAAGATTCGTGATATCGTTGGTCGACCACTGACTTTTTATCTTGGATTAGAAGGGCAGGCCAAACAGAAACGTCTCAGGAAGTTGATGGAGATGATAGAGATGGATCCCGATCAATATCTCGATCGACTGCCTGGTGAGCTCTCTGGTGGCCAGAAACAACGAATTTGTATAGCTCGTGCACTTGCAGCTGACCCCTCTTTTATTATTTGTGATGAGGTAACGTCTGCACTCGATCAACTGGTAGCCGAAGGTATCTTACGATTACTTGATAGATTGCAACAGGAATTTAATTTAGCTTACATGTTTATCACCCACGATCTCGCCACGGTAAACGCAATTGCCGACAGAGTAGTGGTTATGTTGCAAGGCAAAATCGTAGATCAAGGACCTAAGAACGAAGTATTTCAGCCGCCCTATCACGAGTACACTGAGCTTTTGCTATCTTCGGTACCAGAAATGGATCCAGACTGGATGGATCGTGTTATTGCTGAGCGATTGGCAAAAGGTGGTTTGAAATCGGCTGATAACTGAAGAATAGCCAAGACGGATTAATAAAAACTGATGTCTGAATTAGAATTAAATACCCTATTCACGTATTTAGATCGAGTACTATCTACCGATGCCAGTCAGGCTTTCACTATGCCTGGCTCGTTCTATACTTCAGAAACACTACTCGATATAGAACGTGCGCAGTTATTTCGTAATAAATGGATTTGCCTCGGTCGTGAAGAAGAAATTCCAGCAGTGGGCGACTATTTCGCAACGGAGCTTGTCGGTGAGCCGATCATCCTGGTTCGAGCGAAAGTTGGCATCATAAAAGCCTTATCAAATGTCTGCCGACATCGAGCTATGCCACTGGTCGAGGGTAAAGGTCGTAGTAAGCGTTTTACCTGTTCTTATCATGCCTGGACTTATGATCTTAGTGGTCAATTGGTCAGAGCGCAGGGTGTCGAAGATCAACATACTGAGTTTATTCGCAACTGCAAACTACCGGAATTTAAATGTGAGATCTGGCATGGGTTTATTTTCGTTAATTTATCTCCCTATGCTGAATCCTTTTTAGAGTCTGAAACTGTTCGTCAGATTGAACCCATGGTTAAGAATATGCATATCGAAGACATGCAGTTACTATTTTCTAGTGAACAGGAATGGGATGTAAACTGGAAATGCCTAGTAGAAAATTTTCTCGAAGGCTATCACCTATCAACAGTACACCGCAAAACGCTACACCCCTATACGCCAACAAGGTTGTCTAAGCACTTCGAATCAGGCGAGGGCTTTTTCGGGTTTTATTCGTATTACCCAAAACAGGCACCATCGCGGGGTGAATCACACTCTGATTTAAACAAAGATGAGAAGCGTCGATCATTAATGCTTGGTATCGGGCCGAGCAGTGTGTTTGGTATTTCCGGATTCAAGGTCACATACAATTTAATACAACCTATATCCGCAACACGATTACGAACTCGAATTGGCATGATCGGCTTTCCAGCGAAAACTGATGAAGAAGAACGAATCGCGAAGGCGGGTGTCGACTTGTTTACCCGTACCTTTGCAGAAGACGAAGCTCAACTCGTTAGAGTGATGCGTGGCTTGCAATCGCGGCATTATGTGTCATCGGTTCTAGCTAAACCCGACTACGAAGGAACTATTTGGGATTTTTATAATTACTTAGCCAAGAACCTGTCGTACCTAACGAACGTGCGATAGTTTGAATTTGTAGTTTAGACGACACCGGCGCTTAAACGTAAATTCCAGTCCGGCTTACCACGTTTTTTTGCCATGCGTCGGTAGTTGTTGTGGAAGTCATCGCGATCGACGGCACAGATTTGCAGATGTCGTTCCGCTACATCTGGATCAAAAGCTTCCCGACCATGCAACACACGGTGGTTATCAAGAATAAGTAGATCTCCAGGCTGTAGCATGGGCTGCCACCATAATGCCCTGTCATAGAGTATGGACTCAAACTTTTCCAACGCCTGATAAACAGGTTCAATTAATTTCGAGGGTAACTCCAGTTGTTCAATCGAATTACCGTTATAACGAATACCTTCTAGATGACCATCGGCAGCGGTAGAAATGATTCGACCCAATACCCGCCAGTCATCTTTATTATCAACTTTTGAACCAAAGCTTATCGGAACCTGTGACAGCAGGTCGAATGCAGTTTGATCTTCATCGCGTAATCGACTCGCCACTGCAAAGCCATCAACAACGATGGATCGTCCTCCTTGGGGGTGCGCTTTCAGACAATGTAATAATACGAGCCCACTGAGGGTTTGTCGCCAACACGTATCAGTATGGGGGCCGAGGAAGTGACACATATTGGTTGCCACGGAAACACTGGGATCAATTTTGATATTACCGATACACGGTTGTTCGGCATCATCAGAGTATAAATTTGTTGGGGTATGACCGAACCAGTTAGCAATTTCGATAATCGTGTTTAGTTTTGTCGGAACCTGACGAAGCATGACAACACCATGATCTAGCAAATGCTCAAACATATCGAGCACTGCATTGTCATTATTACAGAGTAATTTTAAATCGAATTCAGTATGCTTGAGTACGCTTTCTGAATTCCAAAGACTTGCTGTTCTGCGCTTTTGTAGGAGCGTATCCTGATCATATACGTTCTCCCGCAGCCAGCTAGTGCAATGCTCGGAAATACGACCATTATTCCATTTCAGCCGCAAATTTCCGGCTACGGTGATTGTGGCCTGAGATGGTGTTATAAAGACCGAGGAACTAGGAAATCTTCCTTTTTCGTCCGTAGGGCGTTTGGAATCGGGGTAACCTGGAGAGTGACGCAACCAGATATTATGGAAAGTCGATCGAAACCCATCTTGCCAGAAAACTCTAACCTGATTGTTTTCTAGTTCAACAGCAATCAGTGAGATGTTACTGATTGTCATTGTGATACATGCCGATGGTTTCATTGCCAAGGTTAATACCGAGTGCATTGATAAACCGCACCCAGTACGCAAAGCAGGCAGTGGATTGCACAGCTTCGAGAATTTCGGTATCTGTAACTCCGACTGTTTTTAAATCGATAATATCCTGTTCACACATGGTGTCTGGATGACGACAAAGTTTGGCGCCAAATTTTAGTAGTGAGGACTGTTTAGTAGTAAAGATAGGATTATTGTCAAACTGGTCTTCACGCACGGAGGTCAGCATTTTATCGCCTAGTTCGTCATCGCCGAGCAACGCTTTGAAATTAGCCCCGTGGTTAGACAAGGCATAATGACAGTTAGCAATGATGGCTGCTTGGCTTGCCAGCAATTCTAGAAACCAAGGGTCGGAATGGTTGTTCTCGTTATGCAAGACATCACGGTAATGTTGATCTGCGGCAATTAGTGGTTGGGGTTGCAACGAGAATGCACGGTACAAGTTGTGGATCTTATTATGTACAGACCCTACATGTTGGTACATCGACGAGAGTTCGGATGACGCATCTTTTGGGTCGATTGTATCGATCCAGCAGGGTCGTTGATTGTCTGTTTCTACGGACATGATTAAGGCCTCTGTTTGGTGTTCAGGTTTTGTTAATACTTGTTATTTATACTAGGGTCTTTAGTTTAGCCTTAGTGGTATTTTCAAGGTTCATCAATTATTTCCAATTTTCGTTTTGCCATATAGGCCTGTAATTCCTCTTCGATGGCCGGGTCGATAGGTGGCTTCTGGTATTCATGTAAGAGTTTTTTCCAGATTTCATTCGCACGCTGGGTTGCACTTTTAGCGCCATCTTCCTGCCAGCTTTCGAAGTTACGCCAGTCAGAAAGTATCGGTTGGTAAAATGCATCTTCATAGCGTTCCAGGGTATGCGCAGTGCCAAAGAAATGCCCACCGGGACCAACCTCGGCGATGGCTTCGATACCAAGACTGTCATCATCCACAGCAACCGGCTGTAGGAATGCTGCTTGCATTTGCAAAAGTTCAGCATCTAGAATTAGCTTTTCGAAGGAACAGGTAAGTCCACCTTCAAGCCAGCCACCGGCATGCATTACATCGTTAACATGGGCCTGAATACATGCATTAATTGACATGTCACTTTCATAGGCTGCTTGTAAATCTACACAGGCCGACCCAGTAGTGCTAGATGAGCGTAGAGGTAGTTTATAGCGTCTGGCTAATTGGCCGGACATGATTACTGATTGGGCGTATTCAGGTGTGCCAAATGCCGGTGAACCCGTACGCATATCAACGTTGGATGTGAAATGCCCGTAAAAAGTGGGTGCGCCAGGAACAGCAGCCTGGGTAATTGCGATGCAACCTAGAGCCTCGGCATTTTGTAGGGTAACAGCACCAGCCACCGTTGCGGGTGCCATCGCACCGGCTAATGTAAACGGGGTAGCATGGACCGGTTGACCCGCTTCAGCAAACACACGCATGCCGTCGACCTGGCCCTCGTCCCACAAAAGTGGAGAATTGGTGTTAATACCACCGATGATAGCGGGGTGTTGTCTAAGCCCTTCATCATCGGTTTGCATCGCAATTTTGGCCATTTCTATACAGTCACGGGCGCGCTTTGCAGTATTTAACCAACTTGGATGCCAGCCTTTATCGGTTAATGCAATCTGTGCATACATCATATCAAGGTGCCGGCTGGCTGGTGGTAAATCAAGCGGTTCTGGACCACTGCCGCCCTCGTGATGCAGGATATTCAACATACCGGCTAACTTGACGAAGTTTTCCATATCTTGTTGGGTGCCAGCACGTCGGCCAAGATCCAGATCGGAAACGAAAGATGGCCCACAGGTTGTTGCAAACACCATGGCATTGCCGCCAACACGAAGTGTTTTCTCCGGGTTGCGTGCATGTATGGTGAACTCGGGTGGCACGTTCTGAAGTAGTTCTTCAACGAGCGCAGGGTCAAGGCGAACATGGTTATTGTCGAAGTAGACGTCTGCCTTCAGGTTTGCTAGCAATTTTAGTGCCGCGGGATTATCCACTCGCAGACCGATGTCGCGGAGAATTTTAAGACTGGCCTGATGGATTGTCTCGAGTTGATCGACAGAGCGAATCTCCATCGGTGGATAAGGGTTAACCAATTGGCCGAAAGGTAATTGATTGAATCCTTGATTACGGGTTGATTGGCGAGATGCTCTGGATTTGTTGCGTCGACGGTTCATAATTTTGTCTCCGGGTAGGACGAAAATAGCTGAGTAGGAAAGTTGGAAAATTAAATTTTTCAACTCCAGCCCAAGTTTCTTCACCCATGATCGAAAAACGCCAATGATCAGTTTGTCCCGACAAATGCTTCATGTTCACCTCATCCACGCATTCTTGACCCACTAGGGTCGTATAGTGGCTCGGTCTGCAATGTAGCATCCCGTAGTTGTCCCAATATTTCAACTGCATACCGTCCACCGGGTTGATACGCATCAATATCCACGTAACCTAGAGCTATATGTTTTTCAACAAATGGTCCAAAGCCTCCGGAAGTGACATAGCCAACCGGTTCGCCGTTAAGAAAAATAGCTTCATCTCCCCATATAGCGCAGTCGCCGGCGTCAACGCAAAAAGTAGCGAACTTTTCACGTGGTGGAGCAGAGTTCAAAAACGCCTTACGACCGATAAACTCGCCTTTGTCTGGCTTAACAAATCGATCCATGTCGGCCTCAACAGCAGTGTAGTCCAGAGATAACTCCAGACCCCAGGCAGGGAAGCTTTTTTCTAGACGTGTCTGCATTAATGACCGAGTGCCGACTAGTCCAAGCCCAAGCGACTGACCCTGATGATAAATTAAATCAAATAATGCTAATTGTTGCGACATTGGCAGATACATTTCGTAGCCGGTTTCACCCGTAAAGGATACACGCAAAACTTTAACTTTTTCAATATTTCCAAGTGTCATTTCTGCTGAGGACATAAATGGAAAATTGGCGCTATCCATATCCCGAAGTGCGATGTTTTCGATCAGCTCCTGAGCTCTAGGTCCACACACATGCAGGCCACCATATTGTTGGGACAGGTTTTTAAGACTAACACCTGTATCCGGCAGACTTGATTCGAAGTATCGCATGAAAGCCAGTTGCATTGTGTCGGCACCTAACACTAGGAACCGATCAGACTCAAGACGGGAAATAGAAAAATCTCCTGCGACTCTTCCTTTAGATGAGAGCATGGGTGACAGACTCATACGTCCAACTTTTGGTAAGCAGTTGGCCATGATTCTATCAAGCCATACTTTCGCACCAGGACCGTAAACTTCAAACTTGGCCATGGCTGAAAACTCCATTAGCCCAACTTCGTTGCGAATACGCTTGCCTTCGTCGATAACGGTCTGCCACCAGTTGGGTTGTCGATACGTTAATGAGTCTCGTGCTTCGGTGCCTCTTGGTGCAAACCAGTTAGCATGTTCCTGGCCGAAAGAACTACCAAAAACTGCGTTGGCGTTCTGTAAACGATCGTAAACGGCCGGTTTATGTATAGGACGACCAATGTCGAATTCCTGATAGGGGAAAATTTTCTCGGATCGGTTTTCATAAAAGTAACGAGTGGTTTTTTCTGCGTAGGATTTATCCGCCCATTCACCGAAACGAGCCACATCCCAGCAGGAAATATCGATTTCAGGTTCGCCCTGAATGATCCAGTCAGACAATACGCGACCAATACCTGCACCTTGATTAAAACCAGCCATAACACCGTTTGCACAAAAATAATTACGCCGAGATGGGTGTGGACCAACCAGTGGGCCGAGGTCTGGTGAGAAGATCATGGGTCCGTTGATTATTCGTTTGATTCCCACCTCGGAAAGGCATGGTATGAGTTCTAGAGATTTCTCGAAATTCCAGGACATGCGAGATAAATCTTCGTTAAGCAACTCGTGTCCGAAATCCAGCGGTGTACCATCGATGGCCCAGTGTGTGCAGGTTTTCTCATAGGCCCCCAGTAATAGACCTTGGCCTTCCTGGCGCATGTAAACCCCAGTTTCGTTGTCGTTTATTTGGGGTAGCTCGAAGTCTAGACTTTCAATTTCAGGCATATTATCTGTAACCAGATAATGGTGCTCGACAGGAATCAGAGGTAGTTGGATACCAGCCAATGCGGCAACTTCACGTCCCCATAAGCCCGCCGCATTGACCACGAACTCAGTGTGTACAGTACCGTTTTTTGTTCCTACATCCCAACTTCCATCACTGCGTTGAGTTGTTGTGATTACCGGACAATGTCGATAAATATTAGCGCCGAGCTTACGTGCTGCTGCGGCAAAAGCCTGGGTGGCAGACGCTGGGTCAACATGACCGCCTTCTTCTTCCCACAACGCCCCCATTATTTGTGTGGTATCCAGGAAAGGAACCTTCTTTTGTACTTCATCGAGAGAAATAAAGTGACTTTCGATACCCAATCGACGACAGGCACTTCGCATCATAGCGTTGCTGTCGATTTCTTCTTGGGTTCGGCAAATATTAATACCACCGGTAAAGTGAAAGCCGCAGGATTGATCCGATTCCTCTTCCAGTTCGCGATATATCTGAAAAGTATAACGATGTATCTCGGCAGCGGTATTAGGTCGTGTAATCGTAAACAGTCCGCCTGCCGCATGCCAGCTTGAACCAGAGGTTAGCTCCGAGCGCTCGATTAGCATTACATCGGTCCAGCCATTTTTGGCGAGATGATATAGGATTGAGCAGCCGACGACACCGCCGCCAATGACGACAACTTGTGCTGTTGTTTTCATGATTGCTCCAGTTCTCCTCGAATATGGGCAGCAAATGTTGTTACTCCCCAACTAATATCTTTTTCGATGAGTCTTGCTGCCTGTTGCGCATTTCTAGATCGAATGGCTTTGGCAATTTCATTGTGTAAAAATTGCCAATCTTCTGGCATATGTTGACTGCGTACCACTTGGGCTAAATAAGGCCCGGTTTGTGCCCACAATCGTTCGATAGACCAGAAGAGTTCCTCGTTTTGGCTAGCCGCATAAATGGCGAAATGAAAATTGTAGTTACGGACAATGTAGTTTTCGTTATTGCCTGTCTTGATGTCTTTGACCATCATATGCGCCAGAGCTTCGAGTTCATCAATTTGGGAAGCCGTTAGATTGGGCACAGCAAGTTCAGTGGCTATACCTTCCAGTCGGGCGCGTAGAAAAAACTGATCGGCAACACGCTTTGGATCCAGCTCGGCGACTTTGTAAGAACGCTTGACCGAAGATTGTAGTAGACGTTCCGAGGATAGCCGAGCTAGAGCTTCACGAACGGGCATGGTACTTGTACCCATTTTCTTTGCAAGCGAACGGATGGAGAGAACGCTACCAGGAAAATACTCGCCAATTATTAACGACCATTTTACACTTTGGTAAATGCGATCATTCAAGGGTGCCTGGGCAACACTTTTTGACACTTTACGTTTTTTAGTCGTCATATTTTTTATTAATGAGAGGGGTTAGTTTTGAGTGATGTCGTCAAGTCATGACGTCGCATCAGATGATCTAGATAATTGCGAAAAGATCGTGCATAGGATCGTTCGATTAACACTCGAACTTGACTGGAATTGTCCCAATACAATAAACAACTATATTGGCCGAATCGACAACGTAGATTATCTTTGCCATGTATTAATGCTTTGTTCAGGTCGGCGGAAACGTATAAACCCACGAAGTCAAAAGAAAGTTCACCAGACAAAACTAGTTCGCAATAACCGTGACTGACATCGGTTAACATGGTTTTGTAGTTCGTTGTGGTTTGCAGTGGTGTCGATTGTTCAGAAATTAAAAAAGCTCGATTAGGCGATATTTGTATCAGTCGCCATTCATCGCTAAAGAACATTCGTCCGATTTGTGGCTCCGCGTTAAACGTACCTAGAAAGTAGTCTTCAAGACTGTGTAAGTGAGTAGACTGGACCGACCAAATATTTAGTTGATCGGTTTCATAAATTGTTAAACTGGCATCCGGAACTGGATAATCCGGAACATCGGTTGCGCCACGAACTTCGATTGATTCAGGCATGCAAGCGTTCCCCCTCTAAATCGTGGAAACACGCTGGCCCAACAGTAACGGCTACAGACTTCTGTTGAATCGGTGATACTGCCCAGAGCTGATCATGATGGCGTTGCTGACCATTCTCGAGCAAAGCCAATGCGATGGGTTTTTGTAGGCTTGGACTGAATAGTGCCGCCGTTAATCTA
>CAJQKF010000069.1 GCA_905478855.1 uncultured Gammaproteobacteria bacterium | reverse complement strand
GCGCATAAAAAGCGATTACACTAGCATTTACTCGCATTTCCAAGAGCCAACTGGTCGGGTTTCATTATCGCCGAAGAACCATAAATCTCCTTGCTGTAAACGTTCCGATGGTTGCGCACGTGCGCTATTTTTCTTAACTTTCCCTTTCCAGTTCATCGTATGCACTGAGCTCTCAGGACAGTTTTTCTCGGAATAAACGGAACAGTAAACAAAGCCTATTTGTGAAACTCGTAATACATCCTTAATTCGGCGAAAGTTGTGGCATCCGACTTCGTCGCGATTTCGTATCATAGATATTTCTTTTTGTTGGCCTTTTTTATTGACTTTGTAGAAGTGAATATTCTCAGCATTTGCCTGCTGCCCGAAAAATAAGAACATAAGCAAAGCGAAACAGGCGCACCCACTCTGGTAGCGCAACAATCTATTTACCATTCACCAATCTTCCACGTTCGAATATTAATCCCAGAATCCAGCTCACCACCTGTTCGTGACGACAATGTTCCATCACCACCACGATCCTGAATAAAATACGCCGGCCCGGTCTCTGGTTTCACCCGAACCTCATCTAGGCGCGTACCAATACGACTTTCTATAACCTGTTGCCCAATAACTTCATCCCTCGCTACAGGCGTAGGTTCATCTTGTGACATTGTTGGTGGAGATATAGCGAAGGCCAGCATTGAAAACAATAGTCGATTTTTCATCATTACATTCTCGAGTTTTTCGGGTACACACACTTATAGTATCTTAGTATAGCGCCGAACCTTCTGCTCTGGTAATGGAAACCACCCTAGAGTGTTAAAATAACCAGCGCCGAAACACTGCCAAGGCTCATAATCGTGTTAAGAATTATAATAATAATTCGATATTTCAGGTATTTATGCGGCCAAGCGATTATTGCCTATATAAAATACTAAGACTCAAGGAATGTTCTAAAATAGGGAATTACACTTACACATAATCTAATTTTCAGCCAGAAAGTGGCTTCAAATGTGATTTTCTGACCCCATACTCTGCTGCAAATCATTGAAAAGCACTAAAAATACTGGATATTAAGAGAAAATAACCTTTATGTTCATAGGTTTGGAGAACTATTTGCAAAATTTTCGTGCAATAATATTTAAGCACACTGAGCTACTTTACGGCGTACAACCTGCGATTCCGTAGTGCCAACAAAACCGTTGCCAAAAGAACCGTAATATTTTCGCCCTAGGATCTACAAGATGAATATTGAAACTACCGACCACTTCTATACACGTAACATTCTGATTCAGATCGGCGTTGTAAGCCTAGTGGTGCTCGGATTAATTGTTTGGCAACGAGATATCCTTGCACAAATTTATCTGAACAACCAAGTAAGCAACCTCGGAATTGTAATAAATGGAGCCATTATCTCGCTTTTTTTAGCGGGTTTATGCCGACTGGTCATGTTGTTTTTCTTTTATAACTCTCAAGAAAAGATGCTCAACCGTTTTATTCTAAATATTCGCCAGAATATAGAACCCTCTCAAGGTGTGGATGCCCAGGCTCTGGTAACACAACGCTATAAAACACTGTTAGACCTTCACTCACGTCGCACCGAAATCAATCATAGTGCCCTGGCAGCTACGTTGATGGCAGGTGAGTCTAGTCGTGTGGGTTTCCCCAAATTTGTTTACCATGTACTCATACTAACCGGCGTATTCGGCACCATCGTTTCACTTTCAGTAGCGCTACTGGGCGCGTCGAACATGATTACCGATATTACGGAAATTAGCGGCCTCGGTGTGGTTATCCATGGAATGTCTACGGCGTTGTCGACAACAATGACCGCAATCGTAGCTTATTTATTCTTTGGCTATTTTTATCTTCGCCTTAACGATACGCAAACCTATCTCATCAGTCGAATTGAAGATATTACTGCGACAGTTCTGCTACCACGTTTTCAAGTACAACAAGAGACCGTAGTAAAAGATTTCTCTGATGTAATTCGGGCTGCTGCACAGTTAGTCATGAAGCTTGATGCATCACAGGAAAAATATGAACAAACAGCAGATAAACTTTCCGAAGTACTGGAACAATATCAAGTTGAAATGCAACATAACAGCCAAGCTCTGGAAGAAGTCGTACAACTATTAAAAGTAGGATTTCGGCTTTCGGAGCCTGATAGCTAATGCGACACACAGGATTTACCGACCTGCGCATGAGTAATGCGTCAGGTGCGTCTAACGAGGATAGTGTGTGGCCATCATTTACGGACATAATGACCGTGATCGTCATGATATTTTTGATGTCACTGGTAGTCATACTCATTCGTAATGTAAATTTAGTCGAACAGCTCCGCGAAAGCATGGTTTCAGAACAGGAAATAGCTGTTCTAGCGCAAGCCGAAGAACAACAGCGAATCGCCCTCGAAGCTGCGCTTGTTTTACAACAAAATGATTTACAAAGTGTAAAAGATAATCTGGATAACACCTTACATAATCTAAACACGACAAAATCCGATTTAGACCAAACCCAAGAAAAACTGGGTGAAACGATACAAGTACTCGACAACACTCAAACCGAACGCGATCAACTAGAAGTAAAAACCACCAAGCTAAACGAAAAAGTATCTGCAATGCTAGGGGACATTAATTCACTAAAGGCATTACGAGATCAACTTAATGCGGACAAATCCGCAGCAATCGCCGGCGGGCTAAAACTAAAATCCGATCTCAACCAACTTCGGTCTGTTCAGGCCACGGTAGTGAGTGAGCGAGACCAATTGAAATCAAGCACGATAAGTCTCGAACAAAAACTAATCCAGCTACAAAAAATTCGTGACAGTCTTGCCGTCGACCTGACAAATGCAGTAGCAGAAGTTGCGGCGATCGAATCCGAGAAAATACTGGCTTTAACCAACAATTCTCAATTACGAGCCCGACTAGATACACTAAATGAGATCTTGGAAGAACTGGAAACAGGTAAGAGCGCACTTCGGCAGGATAACAACACGCTGAACACGCAAATCCAAAGCATGCATACGCAAATGGAGGAAATGGTACGACGTTATGTAGAATTGCAACAATCCCGTTCCACCGCGGAACAGGATAAACAAAAACTAGCAGATGAACTCAGCCAGATAAAAACACGATACAATCTCAGTGTTCGACAGCTAGCGTTTGTAAAAGATGACTTGTTGCAACGTGAGGCGGAATTACAATCGGAACGTGAGCGCGTGCTCAGCACTGAACAACAGATCGTAGCGATTAAAGGAGATTATGTAGATCTAGAAGAAAAATACGGTCAACTGGTTCGCCCGGCTAGAAGCACTGTTGGCCGTAAAGTTGTTGAAGTGCGCTATACCAAAGCTAGCGGTATTAATCTGTACCAAATACGAGAAGCAGGAGAAGCGGAATATCGCAGCGTCAATCTTGCCCAACTCCACACAATACTAGGCGCAGCAAAAGATGCAGACCCCAATAATTTGTACACACGCATTATTATTCCCGATAATTCTGGGCTTTCGTATAACGACGCCTGGATTTTTACCAACGATATATTAAATCGTTACGATTATTATTATCAATAATTTATACAGCCATGATCTATCCCGACCATTTTGATGTCATCGTCGTAGGCGGCGGTCACGCCGGTACCGAGGCAGCACTTGCTTCAGCGCGACTAGGGGCACGCACGCTTTTACTCACCCACAACATCGAGACCGTCGGACAAATGTCGTGCAATCCAGCTATTGGTGGAATTGGAAAGGGCCATATTGTTAAGGAAATAGACGCCCTAGGTGGTGTTATGGCGCGTGCAGCCGACCATGGAGGAATTCAGTTTCGCACGCTGAATGCTCGAAAAGGACCTGCGGTACAGGCCACACGAGCCCAGGCTGATCGTAGTTTGTATAAGCATGCCATACGCACAACTGTAGAGAATTGTCAGAATTTACATGTTTTTCAACAAGCAGTTGATGATTTAGTTGTTGAAGGCGAAACCGTTGTCGGTGTAGAAACTCAAGGTGGAGTGCGATTTATGGCACCCGCCGTTATTCTAGCGGCCGGCACATTTTTGGGCGGCAAAATACACATCGGTCTTGAAAATAGCTCCGGTGGACGTGCGGGTGATCCTCCGTCAATTCGTCTTGCTGATCGCCTTAGAGAACTGCCATTTCGCGTTGAGCGACTCAAAACCGGCACACCACCACGCATAGACAGTCGTACTATCGACTATAGCCATTTAGAATCTCAACCAGGAGATACCCCGGCCCCAGTATTCTCCTTCATGGAATCGTTGGCGTCTCATCCAACACAGGTAGAGTGTCATATCACCCATACAAACGAAATGACCCACGATATAATTCGCCGCGGGCTCGATCGTTCTCCCCTTTACGGCGGTGTCATAGAAGGTATTGGTCCGCGTTATTGTCCTTCTGTGGAAGATAAAGTTGTTCGTTTTGCCGATCGCAACTCTCACCAAATTTTTATCGAGCCTGAGGGACTAAATACTTTTGAGATTTATCCGAACGGTATTTCTACTAGTCTTCCTTTCGACGTCCAATTAGAACTCGTACGCTCTATTAAGGGATTCGAAAATGCCCATATCACACGTCCCGGCTATGCCATTGAGTATGATTTCTTTGATCCGCGAGACTTGAAACCGACACTAGAAACCAAGTTTATACACGGCCTTTATTTTGCCGGTCAGATAAATGGCACCACGGGCTATGAAGAAGCAGCGGGTCAAGGGCTTATCGCCGGCCTAAACGCTGCACGTCAGAAGTTTGATTTAGAACCTTGGTATCCCCGGCGTGAAGACGCATATATCGGAGTAATGATCGATGATTTAGTTACCAGTGGTGTTACTGAGCCTTATCGCATGTTTACTTCACGTGCAGAGTATCGACTCCATTTGCGCGAGGATAATGCTGATATTCGTCTGACGGAAATCGGCAGAAACCTTGGCCTAGTCAAAGACCAGCGTTGGAATGCCTTTACAACAAAAATGGAAAATATCGATAAAGAACAAAAGTGGATGGCATCAACCTGGGTACAACCACAAAAAGTAGATCAAACTGTGGCTCAGGAAGTTCTCGGTCAACCCTTAACCAAAGATGCTAGTTTAGAAGACTTACTTAGAAGGCCTGAGGTAACATACTCTGATTTACTCAGACTTGTGCCCGATCACGACGGAGCCAACGATGAAGCTGTTATTAATCAATTAGAAATTCAGGCTCGCTACAGCGGCTACCTTGAGCGACAACAAGATGAAATTGAGCGCAGAAAGCGCAATGAGAATACAGATTTACCTTTAGATATTGATTACTCTGCGGTACGTGGACTATCTAACGAGGTTTGCCAGAAATTAATGGAAGCGCGACCCACAACTATCGGACAAGCAAGTCGGATATCTGGAGTTACCCCCGCAGCAATATCACTGTTGCTGGTTTACATGAAAAAGCGAACACGCTTTGCAGCCTGATAGCGTTGCCGATCTAAAGATCGAGAAAAGCCTAATTGACGGGCTTGGTGAACTTGGTATACCGACAAGTTCTGAGCAAATTGGCAAACTGATAACTCATGTCGAACTTTTGTGCAAATGGAATAAAGCCTTTAACTTGACATCGATTATTGATACTCAACAAATCCTTACCCATCATCTTCTTGATAGCGCATCCATTAGCCCATGGATTACCGGAAGTGATATTATCGATGTAGGCACAGGCGCAGGTTTTCCCGGGTTAACTCTGGCTATTCTTCAGCCCGAACGAAATTTCCAGCTACTCGACTCCCGCGGAAAGAAAACGCGCTTTATTGATACCGTTATTCGGCATACCGAAATTAATAACGCCATAACGATCCATAATAGGGTAGAAAGTTTTCGACACGATAGTAAATTTGATACGATCGTATCCCGCGCATTTTCATCATTGCACGACATGTATAGGTGCTGTCGTCATCTTATGCGTCCTAACGGTCGTATTGTAGCCATGAAGGGTGAATACCCTGCTCAGGAAATAGAGGCATTAAAGGATCTGAATCTAGATATTCGGGTTGACGAGATTCACGTTCCTCTTCTTAATGCAAAACGTCATGCTGTATCGCTACGTTTACCCTGAAAATACTGTTGTCAACTATTAACGATATGAAGATATGAGTCGAATAATCGCACTGACCAATCAAAAGGGCGGCGTAGGAAAAACTACAACCTGTATTAATTTGGCGGCTTCACTCGCCCGCACCAAACGCAAAGTAATGCTGATCGATCTTGATCCTCAAGGAAATGCAACAACGGGCTCCGGCATCCTTCGCGACCAGGTAGAACACTCGATTTATGATGTCCTATTAGGGGAGAAAACACTATTAGAGGTTGCACAAGAAACAAGCGGCAACTTTACCTTAATACCTTCCGAATCCGGTCTTGCTGGTGCACAGGCAGAATTAAACGATGTACCTAACAGGGATCACATCCTTAAAAAAGCACTGACACTAGTCAACGATCAATACGACTTTGTATTAATCGATTGTCCCCCGGCTTTAAACGTTCTCACGGTAAACGCTTTAGTCGCAGCAGACTCTGTTTTGATTCCTGTACAATGTGAATACTATGCACTAGAAGGGCTATCCGGATTACTTGAAACCATCGGTAAGATTCGACAAGCTTATAATCCAGAGTTGGCAATCGAAGGACTTCTTCGCACCATGTACGATGGTAGAAATAGCTTAGCTAACGAGGTATCCGACCAACTACATGAACACTTCGGCGACAAAGTATTTCGTACCTTGATACCGCGAAACGTGCGTCTAGCAGAAGCACCCAGCTACGGCAAAGCAGTTATCGAATATGATATGCACTGCACCGGCAGTCAGTCTTATCTTGCACTCGCTGGCGAACTACTTAGAAAGATAGAAGAACAATCCAATGGCAGCTAAAAAATCCCGACTAGGACGTGGTCTTGATGCATTGATCGGCGGTGCCGACCAGACTGTTTCAATCCCAAAGTCGATAACTGAAAAAAGTACGACAAAAAACAAAGAGTCCGCTATACCTCCGGTTAAAAATACAATGCCGGTGCACGAACTTCAGCGAGGGCGTTATCAACCGCGAACACATATGGATGATAAGGCACTCGAAGAGCTTGCAACTTCGATCCGAAGCCAAGGCATTATTCAACCTATACTCATTCGACAAACGGCAAGTGGACAGTATGAAATTGTCGCTGGAGAACGACGCTGGCGTGCAGCACAACTTGCCGGTCTAACAGAAGTACCGGTAGTCGTCCGACAAATTCCAGACGATGCTGCTATGGCGGTTGCATTGATTGAAAACATTCAACGAGAAGATCTCAACCCCATTGAGGAGGCTGCTGGTCTGAGAAGATTGCTAGACGAATTTGGACACACCCACCAAGAAGTGGCAGAAAAGGTTGGACGTTCACGAACTGCTGTCTCAAATTTATTGCGACTACTCAATCTTGATGTCACTGTGCGCGAACATCTTGAAGCTGGCGAAGTAGAAATGGGGCACGCACGTGCACTACTTTCACTGCCTAAAGAACAACAAGCTGAAGCCTGTGAAACAGTGATTTCTAAAAACATGTCGGTACGGCAAACCGAGCAAATGGTTCGTCAAATGCTATCGCCCACCCCAGCAAAACCAACAGTCAAGCCTGAAAAAAGCAGTGATGTTAAGCGACTAGAAGAACAGCTTTCCGAACATTTAGGAGCTTCTGTTGCGATCAATCATAAAGGCAAAAAGGGGCAAATTGTTGTCGAATTTCATAGTTTTGACGAACTTGATGGTATTCTGGAAAAAATTAATCAATAGTATTTAATACAAAGCGGTCTAATTTAGGTTTTCACGCAAGAGTACATTAGCTTCCATGCAATGCGTTTGTAACGGTATATTCTCTAAATCGATTCAACGAAAACTATCGCCACGTAAATATTGTTTCTCATAACATGAACTCTCATAGTCTTTAGCCCATTCTACCTAGGTAGAAACAATGATATCGAAAAATAGTACGGCAACGAACAAGTCGGGTCCCACTAGGGCAATAATTGGGTGGCGAGAAATAGTCTCGCTACCAGACCTGAAGATGAATTATCTCAAGGCTAAAATCGATACAGGTGCCCGTACGACCGCTTTGCATGCATCGAATATTTCGGAATTTAAGATCGACGGAAAATTGTGGGTTAAATTTTTTCCGGACCATGATGAACTCAAATCGAGCGTTGTTTGCAAAGCTCCTGTCATGCATATTCGCAATATAACGAATACCGGTGGTATTCCTGAAGAACGCTACATCATTGCAACACGACTTTGCATTGGAGAATTAGACCGGCGAATCGAAATTTCACTTACTGATCGCTCTGGAATGAAGTATCCAGTAATACTAGGACGCACTGCTCTTCATTTATTTCGAGTAAATGTAAACCCGTCTCGATCGTGGTTGCTTTCGAAAAAGCATCTCGCAAGATCCGAAGACACCACCTGAATTGGTTACACTAGGCAAACAATATCAGCCACTACTATCGGCTCAGCATCTCCGGCATCAAAGCTTTTTTATAATGATCGAAATTAATTCGTCCTCTTCATCATAATAGTAAGCTCAAAAAGAATATCGTTCATCGTGATAGAAAGATAGCCCTAGCTTAGGGCATAACTAGATGTGTCGAAATAGCGATAACTATAAAACTAAATACAACCAAGAAAACTAAATATTTAGATATGTAAAATATCGGTGGCTACGGTATTTATTTTAATCCCGATAGAATCTCTTCCCTGTCACCATCAAGCTCGGGCGCAGGCGATCGCTCCCGGGGATCAGAGTACCCCGATAGTTTAATGGGATTACCCGCCATTGATAATTCTCCACTTACCGGATCATTGGTTTTAATGATCATATTACGCTCACGTACATGAGCATCATTTACTGCCTGAGCAACATTATTAATTGGCCCGCAAGGTATACCTGCAGAACCTAGTTCTGACAGCCATGCCTCAGCGGATTTCAATTTCAGTTTTTCTTCAATAGCAATTTTTAATGGTCCATTGTTTTCGCTACGATCCACATTGGTTTTGAACCTTTCATCGTTCACCAATTCCGGACTATCGATTGTTTCACACAGTTTCAGAAACAACTGATCATTTCCCGCTGCGATAATAATGTAATCATCCGCAGAGCTAAACGCATCAAACGGTGTTATAGATGGATGCCGAGAACCAAGCGGTTGAGGTATTTCGCCACTGGCAAAATACCGCGCAATTGCGTTTTCTAAAATAGCAATCTGACAATCCAACATTCCTACGTCGACTTTAATACCAACTCCCGTTCGATTTCGATCGTACAAAGCGGTAAGTATTCCAGATAAACCAAATAGTCCAGCCGTAATATCTCCGATGGAGGTCCCAACTCGTGTTGGCCCACTATCTGGATGACCGGTAACGCTCATCAGTCCACCCATCGCCTGAACAACCATATCGTAAGCGGGACGATCACTATATGGCCCTGTATGACCAAAACCCGAAACTGCAGAATATATGAGTTTGGGAAACTTCTCATGCAGTACATCCCAACCCAAGCTCAACTTTTCCATTGTGCCGGCGCGATAGTTCTCAACCAGAATATCTGCAGACTCAAGTAAATTGAGGAAAATCTCGCGATCTTCATTATCTTTAAGATTAAGTGCGATACTTTTTTTGCCACGATTGAGGGAGGAAAAATAAGCCGATTTTTCATTAACAAACGGGCCAAAATGGCGAGCATCGTCTCCATACCCTGGCATTTCAACTTTTATTACCGTCGCGCCCAGATCCGCAAGCACCATAGTTGCATACGGACCCGCCAAGACCCGGGTCATATCTATAACAGTTACACCGTGTAATGGACCATTATCAGACATCTCTTTCACTCCTATTTCGTTGTTTAGTTTTTTTAGTCTTCTTTAATTTTTCCACCTCAGCTGAGGCAACCACAAGCCCTTTACTCATAAACGATTCATGATTTCGTTCAATAACAGCTAAGTCATATAAATAATTGACCATAAGCCCATAAGATTGGCTAAGTCCAGCGAATGAACAATCTGCTTGCCAATGTATATGCTCCAGCTGCGCCCCATTACCTAAATGAAATCGGGCGACCGGGTCAACCAGACGTCCTCGAGGATCACGGGCTTCGAGAAAATAACGGCTCGCGATATTCAACACCAACGATGATAGTTCGCCGTTAGCGTCTTCGTCCAACCAAGACTCATTTTCTAATTGAGATAACAATTCATTATCCGCAGACGTAAAAAACTCGGACTTTTTCAGGCCACGCTCTTGATCCAGCCATTTCTTGAACCCCGGAACGGGGGAAAGTGTCACAAAATCTTTTAGTCCTGGAAGGTCACGTTTTAACTCTTCAGCCACTTGTTTAATTAAAAAACTTCCAAACGAAATACCTTTCAAACCGACCTGACAGTTAGAAATTGAATAGAATGCGGCTGTTGTCGCGTCTGTTTCCAGTGATGGGGTACGTTGCATATCGAGTATTAGCGCAATTCCGTCAGGTGTTGAACCGGTTAGTGCGACTTCAACAAAAATTAAGGGCTCGTCCGCCAGTGCTGGATGAAAGAATGCGTAGCAACGTCGATCCTTAGGCTCAATCCGATTACGCAGATCTTCCCAGCTCTTAATAGCATGAACCGCCTCGTACTGAATAATTTTCTCTAAAATAATAGCCGGTGTATTCCAGTCAATTCGACGCAACACCAAGAATCCGCGATTAAACCAGGACGATAACAAATGATAAAAATCCCGGTCGACAGCTTTGAGCGCCGGATTATCCTTTAAAAACGTAATTAAATCCGAACGCATAGCAACCAGAGATGCCGTAGCTCCCGATGCTAGATTTAAACGTCTTAATAATTCTTGTCTACGCGGTTCAGAAGCCTCAAAAAGCTGAATCGCGGTTTCGTCCTCTGGTTGAGACTGGTACTTTTGAACCGCCGATGCGATGGCATCATGATCCGGTCCATAATTATTGAGCAAGAACTCGAAAAACTCACGTTTTTCGTTCTGATCTAGAGAGGCATAGCCATTCAATAGTTCACGGGCGAGCGCAATACCAGAAGCCTCACCTTGACCGGACAACAATCGCTCTACTAGCTCCGGTACCAACTGTCCTGAGCCAGAAACCACATTTTGAAAAACTAAACGATGGCCCTGCTCAGAAATTGTTGATAAAAGGTCTTGAAAAAATGACAAATTAAAACGTGGCACTACTCAAACTCCCGGCCAAAAAAACTCAATACCGATACCACTCGAATCATAGCACATCATATGCATAGGTGAACCATCACTAACAGGCATACGTAGATAACTCTCATCGCTCCCCGACACTGACCATCCCAGTAACTCGGTGAAAAATTTACAACTTGCATGAAGATCCGCAACAGCTAATCCAAGATGGTTCATTCCACACGTAATCATTAAATAGTCTCAGTTATTTTCGTTAACACCGGAATCATATCATCGGGCGAATTACATAATTGTTAAAGCATAAAAATTTTGAAAAAAAACCACTTTGAGTAGCAAAATAGGTATGAAATATCCCCTATTTGCACCGTTCGGCTATATAATCTGCAACTGATCAGGTCAGATCAATTTGAACTGCGTTCGTAGTAAGTTTCCACAAAAGTTGTAATCGAAAGACCCGTAACCGCACCATCTTTTATTGCCCGTTTCTGTCCTAAATCAAAACATCATTCTTTTCATATAGCCTAACCTTAGGATAGCGAACACGCTCGTGTATCGTTTAAGCCTTGCATCGGTAGGCACCGTAAACATCGCCGAGATTATTTTGAAAATAGACTGGATAAGCCATTTACAACAAGAATGGTTTGGAAATATACGCGCGGACATCCTATCAGGGCTTGTAGTTGCACTGGCACTTATACCTGAAGCAATCGCATTCTCAATCATCGCCGGTGTCGATCCGAAAGTTGGGTTATACGCCTCTTTTTCCATCGCCGTAATTGTCGCGATTACCGGAGGAAGACCGGGTATGATCTCTGCAGCTACCGCTGCCACTGCGGTATTAATGGTTACCTTAGTTAAACAACATGGACTGGAGTACCTGTTAGCTGCAACCGTTGTTGCCGGGTTGTTGCAGATAGCTGCTGGATATCTACGGCTCGGGTATCTCATGCGGTTCGTTTCTAATTCGGTAATGACAGGCTTTGTCAACGCACTGGCCATTCTGATATTTGTTGCTCAATTACCTGAGTTAATCAACGTTACCCACCTAACCTACGTTATGGTTGCTGCAGGTCTAACCATAATTTATGTGTTACCACGAATCACCAAAGCTGTGCCGTCTCCGTTGATATGCATCATTGTATTAACCACCGTATCACTTCTATTTGAGATGGATCTGCGAACTGTTGGTGATATGGGCGAGCTCCCTTCCACACTGCCAATTTTCCTAATACCTGATATTCCGCTTACATGGGAGACTCTGCAAATTATTCTACCCTATTCAGCGGCTGTTGCTGCCGTTGGTCTACTCGAGTCTTTAATGACCGCGTCGATCATTGATGATTTAACCG
The DNA here is from genome assembly GCA_905478855.1 of uncultured Gammaproteobacteria bacterium. Lineage (GTDB taxonomy): Bacteria > Pseudomonadota > Gammaproteobacteria > Arenicellales > CAJQKF01 > CAJQKF01. Next base: position 38,089 of record CAJQKF010000069.1, on the reverse strand, counting down.
ACACAAAAAGCGATAAGAACCGTGAGTGTATCGGTCAAGGTATAGCTAATACTGCCACTGGATTTATCGGCGGAATGGCTGGTTGTGCAATGATAGGGCAATCGATTATCAACATTAAATCCGGTGGTCGTGGGCGATTATCTACTTTTTGTGCTGGTCTTTTTCTATTATTAATGATTGTTTTTCTAGGAGACTGGGTAAAAATCATACCTATGGCTGCATTGGTCGCAATTATGATCATGGTTTCCATCGGCACGTTCAGCTGGTCATCCATCACCAATATGAAGTACCACCCAACCAGCTCAACGATTGTAATGCTGGCGACGGTAATCGTAGTGATTACCACTCACAATCTGGCTATTGGTGTTCTAGTTGGTGTTTTATTTTCCGGTATATTTTTCGCCTGGAAGATTGCTCGGGTTTTTAAGGTTACCTCCGAGTTATGTGACAATAAAACCTGCAGGACGTATAGTGTGGAAGGTCAGTTGTTTTTCGCATCAACTAACGACTTTTCCGCTTCATTTGACTTTAAAGAAGCATTGGAAAAAGTTGTTTTGGATATTTCCAACGCGCATATATGGGATCTCTCCGGAGTCGCCGCGTTAGATATGGTCATTTTGAAATTCCGACGCGAAGGCGCTGAGGTAGTTCTAACCGGTTTAAATGAAGCAAGTGAAACGATGGTTGGAGATTTTGGAATACATGACAAACCAGGTGCGCTTGAACGCCTGCTAGGACATTAATACGATGACCACACAGAAAATAATTGCCTTGGTTGATGGCTCTGTCTACTCACAGAGTGTTTGTGATCACGCCGCATGGATCGCAGCAAAAATTAACGCGAGCGTAACCTTGCTGCATGTTCTAGGGCGCAGAGAAACAGGCAATGAACCTAGTAATCTTAGCGGAAACATTGGTCTTGGCGCACGAACAGCCCTTTTAGAAGAACTTTCAGATCTAGACGCTCAACGTGCCAAGCTCGTGCAAAAGCGAGGTCGAGCAATATTGGAAGATGCTGAAATACGTATTCAAAAGGCCAATGCAATAGAGGTAACCACCTTATTACGCAACGGCGAAATAGTCGATACGCTGCAAGAATTTGAAAATGACGCCGAATTAATCGTTATCGGGAAACGGGGCGAAGCCGCCGATTTCGATAAACTGCATTTAGGATCAAATCTGGAGCGAGTAGTTCGATCCAGCCACAAGCCGGTGCTGGTGGCTTCGAGAGCATATTCAGATATTGAACGCATTCTAATTGCGTTTGACGGGGGTTCAAGTGCAGCGAAGGCCATCGACTTTCTAAGTAGCACGCAAATTTTTAAACATCTGCATTGCACACTCCTTTATGTTGGAGAAGAAACCGTCGACCGAAACAGACAACTCGAGGGTGCAAGTGCAATGCTAAGTAATGCTGGACATACAACAACGGTTCAATATCTACCGGGTCAACCAGAAGCCGCTATCGCCGAGCAAATTGATGCACAGAAAATAGATCTTCTAGTTATGGGGGCGTATGGGCACTCAAGAATTCGTAATCTGATTATCGGGTCTACCACAACACAGATGATTCGTTCATGTAAAGTGCCAGTAATGCTTTTTAGATAACATACCGGCAACTTTACAAATTTTCATACTCTATGTAAGAAGCGCACCGCCGTCGACGTCCACAGTAGTGCCGGTTACAAATGAATTATTAATCAAAAACATGGCACCTTGAGCTACTTCATCGGTTGATCCGGCTCGGGGAATAATATTAGCCTCGGTTGCTGACTTTAAAAAAGCCGCTCTCTCTTCCCCTTGATGAGCAAACATTGGAGTATCAATTATTCCCGGAGACAGCGCATTAATTCTTCGTGGTGCAATTTCAGGCGCAATAGCACGGACAAACCCTTCTACAGCATTACCCACAGTAGATATAGCCGACATGCCAGCTGCACACTTACGCGCCGGATATCCACTAACCAACACAATAGACCCATCAGCCGGCATATGTTCTAAACCTATACGCACGGAATTGGTATAGCCCCATAATTTTTTAAAAGATCCCTGAAAGCCATCAAGGTCCATTTGAGAAAACGGACCCGATGCACGTTCACCACCGGTCGCAGCATTTACCAAAATATCAAACGGTGCGTATCTAGAGAAAAGATCCGCCAACCCTGATCGATCCAACACATCGACTTGTTCCATTTTTACATTGTGAATGCTAACCGTTGCAGGATCACGACGGCTTGCTGCAATCACGTGGGCCCCCGCCTCGGACAACGCCGTTGCAATCGCCAATCCGATACCTGATGTGCCACCTAATACGATAGCCTTTTTGCCCGATAAATTAGTCATATCAATCACCTTAAATTGTTATTTATAGAAATACTTCCACAGTCCAGTATTTTTGTAACCGGTTACATATCCTTTTAAAATGTAACCTTAGCCCGATGTGTTTTCCGAGACCGCTGACCTAACACATCCAACAACCCCGCACTAACGACCAGCGCAGTTCCTAATATTTCTCTTATCCCAAAGGGTTCATTTGTCAAAACCGCCGCACTACCAATCCCTACGATGGCTTCCATCTGTAGCAAAATCCCTAATCTACCGGGATCAATCAATTGAGAACCCCATAGCAAACCCCACATCATTGGAATCAACAGGGTTATCGTCATTAATAGCATCCACGGCCACAAATGGAAAACAACATCCAATGAAGGAGCTGTTCCCAGTTCTGCAATAGGAAGGAACAGAAACAATATCGATACTAGGGAACCGTAAAAAAAGAAACTGAATATTTGTTCAAACGTTGAAACATCATCTGCGAGCCGCACACGCATACTCCCTATGGCCCAAACGACGCCAGCACACAGCGCCATAGCGTCGCCCAGGTTCCGCGGAACTGGAATCTGCCCTTCAACTCCAAGAATTACTATTAACCCAGAAAACCCTGAAATTAACGCCAAAAATCTCCAGATACATACTCGACGCTTCATGATGAGTACTTCAAGCAACGCACTCCAAGCGGGCGTTATGTAAAAAAGTATAAGTGATCTCACAACATCTGTTAGAAGCAAACTGTTGTAGTACAACGAAAAAGCGAGCGCCACCAAAATACCAGTTAGTACCTGATTAATTCCAGTCGGTAATCCACGGAATACTCGAATTAATGCGATAGGAAGCAACACCAGCAGAGGAACTACAAATTGAGCCAATGTGGTCCAAATAGGTGATAAGCCATTACTTTCAAACGCACGCAACGGAATCCAGAATAATCCCCACACCGCAGCGGCAAGTAAAACCACGGCGACCGGCAATTGTTTTTTATACTTTGAACTCATTATATAAAAAACGACTATTGATTACCCCAGACATATTAGTTGATTTTGCAAGCAGCACCATCAGATCATTCTACATGGGGAAACTTCGGCGCCATACACTTTCCGTCGATGACCACAAAGGTATCGGATCTCACCACAACACGTTAAAGTAACGACTATGCCTATTTGAGACAAAGTTTTGCGTTAAATTTTTAAAAATGATCTAATCGTGCGAACCAAATTAAGCAGGGTCCAATTGCAAATTCGCAGGTCTTAAGTTCTGATCTTTTGAATTAATAATAGGCATCTGAACCGACCTATAAACCACTATTATTTTGAGGCTATCGAGTTGAGCAACACATCCTTGCCATTCCCATGGAACGACCCCTTTCTTATTGAGAAAGGGTTTTCTGAAGAAGAACTGATGATACGTGATAGTGCACACGACTATTGTCAAAGCAAATTAATGCCAAGAATCGTAGAAGCAAACCGTCACGAAAAATACGATCGCGAGATCATGAATGAAATGGGCGAACTTGGTCTTCTTGGTTGTACACTGCCCGCAGAATATGGTTGCTCCGAAGTTAATTATGTCAGCTACGGCCTGATTTCAAGAGAAATTGAACGAGTTGACTCCGGCTACCGGTCAAGTATGAGCGTGCAGTCTAGCCTCGTTATGTACCCGATATATACTTACGGTAGTGAAGAACAGCGTCGTCGTTATTTACCAGACCTTGCCAGTGGTAAAAAGGTTGGCTGCTTTGGGTTAACAGAACCGGATCATGGCTCTGATCCCGGAGGGATGAAAACCCGCGCCCGAAAAGTTGATGGGGGCTATGTCCTCAACGGCGCTAAAATGTGGATTACCAATTCCCCCGTAGCCGATGTGTTTGTGGTTTGGGCAAAAACAGAGGACGAAAAAATTCGTGGTTTTATTCTTGAAAAAGGTATGCCAGGTTTAAGTGCGCCAAAAATTGAAGGAAAATTTTCTCTTCGTGCCTCCGTGACAGGGGAGATAGTAATGGAAAACGTGGAAATTCCGGAAGAGAACCTTTTACCTAACGTTTCCGGTTTGAAAGGACCATTCGGTTGCCTTAACAACGCTCGCTTTGGTATCGCGTGGGGTGCACTAGGAGCAGCCGAAGCCTGCTGGCACGGTGCTCGACAATACACATTGGACCGAACTCAGTTTGGCCGCCCATTAGCAGCTAACCAGCTAATACAAAAAAAACTAGTCGATATGCAGGTGGAAATACAATTGGGTCTACTCAGTTGTCTGCAAGCAGGTCGTTTACGTGACCGCAACGAATTACCAGTTGAAACTATATCGATTATCAAGCGAAACAGTTGCGGAAAGGCACTTGAGATTGCTCGGAATGCCCGAGATATGCATGGTGGAAATGGTGTGTCAGATGAATACCATATTATTCGACACATGATGAATCTTGAAGCCGTGAATACCTATGAAGGAACTCACGATGTCCACGCGCTAATACTAGGTCGCGCGCAAACCGGGATTCAAGCATTCTGTTAACCACCATAACATCGGTAACAATATGACCACTGCATTATCCGGTATTCGTGTACTAGATCTATCGCGTATTCTTGCAGGTCCTTGGGCAACACAAACCCTTGCGGACCTTGGTGCCGATGTTATTAAAGTCGAGCGCCCAGGGAGAGGGGACGATACCCGCACCTGGGGCCCGCCATATCAGCCTAGTGAAAACTCCAATGCAGCAAATGAATCTGCCTATTTTTTAGCCGCAAATCGTGGTAAAAAATCGATTGCATTGGATATAACTTCAACCGAAGGTCAGTTGATTATTAGAGAACTGATCGAGAGTACCGATATTCTAGTTGAGAATTTTAAAGTTGGCGGATTAAAAAAATACGGTCTCGATTACGAAAGGCTACGCAAAATTAACCCACGTCTTATTTACTGTAGCATTACCGGTTTTGGACAAACAGGACCTTACAGCCACAGACCGGGATATGACTTCATGCTTCAGGGCATGGGTGGACTTATGAGCATCACCGGCGAACCGGATAATCACCCTGGTGGTGGTCCAGTAAAAGTGGGGGTAGCAACCGCAGATATCTATACTGGTTTATATTCAACTATTGCAATTATGGGTGCACTTCGCATTCGAGACCAAAATGGTGTCGGCGAATACATTGATATGTCGTTACTTGATGTGCAGGTGGCAGTGCTGGCCAATCAGGCATCCAACTATTTAGTATCCGGTCAACCCCCGGGCCGACTTGGCAATGCACATCCAAATATTGTCCCATATCAGGCATTTGCAACCGAAGACGGACATCTAATTCTAGCTGTCGGTAATGATAGTCAGTTTCGAGACTTTTGTATTGCCTGCGATCAACCAGATCTAGCCAAGGACGAACGTTTCACAACCAATCCTGGTCGAGTTGAAAATCGCCAGCAACTGGTACCTATTGTTGAAAAAATACTTCGCAGCCGTGCTACTGAAGCTTGGTTGACCGTGTTAGAATCGGCGGGTGTACCATGCGGACCTATTAACAATATAGAGCAAGTTTTCGAGGATCCGCAGGTTAAGTCCCGGGAATTACATAGACAACTACCCCATGCAAATTGTGGTTCCGTTCCATCTGTGGCTAATCCGATTCGCTATACAAACAATAAACTCGAGTGCAGTACGGCTCCTCCGGCACTCGGGCAACATACCGAAACGGTCCTTAAGGAATTGGGACTTTCACAAGAAAAGATTGAATATTTATATGATCAGGGGATCATTACCTAAACGTGTTTTAGCACTTAGCTAATACCGTTTTTTCTAATTCTTCTGTTAGGGTTACATATGAAGTCGCACACACAGGTAGTAGTCATTGGTGGTGGTGTCGTTGGTTGCAGCGTTCTATACCACCTCACAAAACTTGGCTGGAAAGATGTCATGCTGATTGAGCGTTCGGAATTAACCTCCGGTTCAACTTGGCATGCTGCAGGCGGTTTTCACACGTTGAATGCCGATACCAACATGGCGGCGCTACAAGGTTATACAATTCGACTGTACAAAGAACTCGAGGAAATATCAGGGCAGTCGTGCGGATTACATCATGTCGGTGGCTTAACTCTGGCCAGCACTCCCGAACGAATGGATTTTCTACGCGCCGAACGTGCTAAGCATCGTTACATGGGACTAGAAACCGAAATTGTAGGTCCAAGCGAAATACCTTCAATCTCACCAATTACCAATATCGACGGAATTCTAGGCGCACTGTACGACCCTCTAGACGGGCATCTCGATCCTTCTGGAACAACCCACGCCTATGCTAAAGCGGCGCGCTTGCAAGGTGCCGAGATCGTTCTTCGAACCCCCATTACAGCACTAAACCCGCGGGCCGATGGAAGCTGGGAGGTCGTCACCGAACAAGGCAACGTCATCGCGGAACATGTGGTTAATGCTGCGGGTTTATGGGCACGCGAAGTAGGCGAAATGGCCGGCGTAATGCTGCCACTTCATCCCATGGAACATCAGTACTTAGTTACTGATGATATTCCGGAAATCGTTAGCCGAAATAACGAACTTCCTCATGTTATGGATCCAGAAGGGGAGAGTTACCTTCGTCAGGAAGGCCGTGGATTGGTCATCGGCTTTTACGAACAACAATGTGATCCATGGGCTGTTAATGGTACACCACAAGATTTTGGCCATGAGTTATTGAACAATAATTTAGAACGTATCGGTGATGCTTTGGATATTGCTTACCGTCGTTATCCGGTCCTTGAGCAAGCAGGTATTAAGCAAATTATTAACGGGCCATTTACATTTGCTCCGGATGGGAATCCACTGGTTGGTCCAGTTCCTGGGCTGACGAATTTCTGGTCTGCATGTGCGGTAATGGCTGGCTTTAGCCAAGGCGGAGGTGTTGGTCTAACCTTGGCTGAATGGATGGTCGAAGGTGAGCCAAGCAGAGATGTATTTGCGATGGACGTTGCGCGTTTTGGTAATTACCCAACAAAGGCTTGGACACGGGAAAAAGTACGTGAGAACTATCAAAGACGCTTCTCAGTTTCCTATCCAAACGAAGAGCTGCCGGTTGGTCGCCGACTTAATACCACACCCGCCTATGGAATCTGGGATTCTCAACGCGCCGTATTTGGCGCCGCGTACGGTATGGAACATGTAAATTACTTCGCGCCAGAAGGAGAAGACCGTTTCGAAGTCCCTAGTTTTCGACGTTCCAACGCATTTGATATTGTTGCTGAAGAGTGTCGGGCAGTACGAAATGCGGTTGGCATAAACGAAATTCATAATTTCGGAAAGTATCAAGTATCCGGCAGTGGCGCCCGACATTGGCTTGATTGGATCATGGCTGGCCGTGTTCCAAAACTAGGGCGTATGAGTCTAACTCCAATGCTAAGCCCTAAAGGAAAAATTATTGGAGACTTTACGATTACTTGTTTGGAAGAACAGGTATTTCAGGTTACCGCATCGTTTAACTCCCAGGCATTTCATATGCGCTGGTTTGAGCAGCATTTACCAAACGACGAAAGCGTTTCAATACGTAATATAACCCTTAATCGGATTGGTTTTCAAATCGCCGGCCCAAATGCCAGAGAACTATTATCTCGAACAACGACTACCGACGTATCTAACGCAGCCTTTCCATTTATGAGTGCCCAAAAAATGGATGTCGGGCTATGCAGCGCGATCGTGCAGCGGGTCAGCTATACAGGCGATTTAGGCTATGAAATATACGTACCTACATCTCAACAAATCAAACTATGGGAAATATTATCTGAAACGGGTAAAGATCTTGGGCTTAAGCCCTTTGGTATGCGTGCCATGATGAGCCTAAGACTCGACAAGTCTTTTGGATCGTGGCTACGGGAATTCAGACCTGACTTTTCACCTGTAGAAACCTTTCTAGATCGTTTTGTCTCTTACAATAAAACGAACGACTTTATCGGAAAATCTGCAGTTACAGAGGCTAAGCGTATCGGCCCCAAAAAGCTACAATGCACCTTTATTGTCGATGCCGTTGATGCAGACGTAGTTGCCGACGAGCCAATCTGGCTGGATGACCAAGTTGTCGGCTTTGTAACGTCTGGCGGATATTCACATCACTGTCAAAAATCTGTCGCTATTGGATTTGTTCCGGTGGATATTGCTAATGCCGGACAAAAAGTAGAAATCGAAATCCTTGGACGTAGATGCGCAGCGGAGTTAATCGGTGAGCCGTTATTTGATCCCCAAGCTCAGCGTATGAGAGGTTAACTACAGTATTTAGCGCTCGGTGTTTGAAGCACCGAACGTTAAATGAGGTTGTATAATTTCAGTTATACGTATCTTAACTAAGCGCCGCATATTGTTTGCGGCTGGCAGGAATATCAACCAGTGTTACGTTGTAACCTAAAGCTCTGAGAGCGTCTCGCTCGAGCTCTGTTTCACGCCCTATTCGTCCCTCAAGAACAATACTAGTTATACGATTCTGAAAACAAGATAGACTAACTATACCGGCCGTATCGTGACCAAACACACCTTGCTCAATCTCCAAGACCATTATATCCACTCTAGAATCCGCCAAGTATCCACTTAACGATAGAAATATCTGCTCCAGTGCAGCCGTACCCAATCCGGTTACACCTATGAAACCTGCATCGGTAATATCAACCGCTAGTTTTGCACCCGATTTTCTGAGTAAACCAACCTTCCAGCAACCGGGTACACCGGTTATGTTGGCAGCCCCAACCGTAAATCCTGATTGGGATAGCCCTCGAATCATATCGGCGCTACGACACGCTTCTCCGGGCAAATTACGCTCGCCGATAACGGCTATAACAGGTTGAGAAACATAGTTCCCAGTCCCAACGGGAATCGCCCAGTGCCCAATGTTAATTTGTTGGCCTCGCGTATTGGCAAGTATACCAACGTACTCAAGTTCGGTAGCTTGGTTCGATAAATATGCCCTGCTTTCAGAGCGCGAAGCGATGCCGGCCGGATTCAACAATTGATAACGTCGCTCTGAAGTGTCCTTAACACCGATTGAATCATGATTACCTTGAACAGGCGCATAACAAACAATTAACTCCTGACCTTCGCATATTGGCGTTACTGACAAGTCGGAACTCTCAATGAAATCAAACCGCCCTATTTTCAAAACTCGAACCAGAATCAAATCACCAGCCTGAGGCTCCAGATCTTCGCACAATAATGTGGCTATATGATTGCGCGGCACACGCCGGCAAACATAGCTGTGGCTCATATACTGAACACGTCGATCAGCAAGGATCGCCACGGGTTTCGGTCTAGTAATAGGCTGGACCGGCATCTGAATGGATTGAACTAAACTTGCTAATGGCATTGTACGGTTCCATTTTTTATTCACACACTCCAAACTAAGAGGAATGTGCCACCTCTCCAGCAAAAATATAGCGGAAGCGACGAGATAATGTTTTTACATATGACATTGTCGTTACATTCGTCTAGTCAAGTCCATTAGATTGCGACAAACAGAAAAAAACTACTGATAAGCGGCCTGACGAAAAGCAAATCAGCAATAGCGCCGTCCCTATTCGAGCGGAATGAAGCTCAACTGATTAGAAGATACCAACACACACAGTTCATGCTGTGATAAAAAACCCATAGCAAAATAACTATTTACCTATGGGTTTAAGAAATCACTCAATTCGTCACGCATTAACTTTACAACTTCAATACCTTCCGCGCGACCACGCACATCAAGAGTTACTCGGCTTAGGGATTGATTACTGAATCCACTTGCTGTAATCGCATCTAATGACACGATCACGTCACAACCTTCTATTTTAGTCATCGACTCAAGTCGCGCGGCAATATTGATATTGTCTCCAATAGCCGTGAGCAACGGCGATTGCGGTGGCCCCATTCGACCCACTATCGCTGTACCCGCATGTATGCCGATGCCCATTTGTATGGTGATATCGAATTCCGGCTTGATTCTCTTATTCAAAAGATCTAGGCGTCGGAACATTTCTTGGGCGCCGAACAAAGCATCTCGAGAACCCTTTTGCATGCCTTCTTCTCGCAAACCATACAAGGCCATAAGACCGTCACCTGCAAACTGTGCATAGTGACCGGAGGTATCGATTAGAGCTACAGACAATTCGTTAAAAAATTGATTAAGAATGTATACCACGTCATAAGGCAAAATTTGCTCCCCCATACGTGTCGAGCCGCGCATATCTACAAACATACATACTACTTCTTGCTCAGTTCCCTGCAGACTGTCAGTGCTAAAGGCGCGAATAACACCATTATTTGGATCAATTAGTGGCGTGATAGCAAGATTCTGCAATGGTCTTAACTGGCAAGCCAACCGAACATTTTTCTCCGCACCTATTCGTGCTAAGGCAGCACTTTCAAGGGATCCAGGTTCCGGCAGGTATTCCTTGCCAACGCCCACACGCACTCGACAAGTGGTACAGCGTGCGCGTCCACCACATACCGACGCATGGGCAATGCCTGCCTGCCTAACAGCTTCCAATAATGTTTGGCCTTGTTCCACGGCAATGACACGTCCATTCGCATGCTCAATATTTAGCAAACTTCTGCGTTTTACTCTCCAAGATCTAAAAACGCGCGCCGCAAAAACAACTGCAAGCATGAAAGAAATCCCTAACAGAAACTTACTTTCCAAAGTAGGGATTAACACCTGATGTTCCTCGTCCATAGCTCGCCATTCTGCAAAAACATCAGCAACGAAATTTGGGTCCTCGTGATATTCGAATACTCGCCACAACGAACTCAAATAACCACATAACGACAATACCGGTATAGATACAGATAAAATAAGCCAAATTGATAAGCTATTTAAATACCAACTCTGTAGTCTTAACCAAAAATGCAAACCAAACACCAGATGCACCCAGACCACTATAATTAAAAGCGGCATTTTGAAGAGGTAAGCGATCTTTAGTGAGGTTCCAGTGAGGACATACCAATAATTCGGATCCAACCCCCCGATTTCTGCAGCACCGCGCGTGGCAATAGCGTGACCAACCAATAAAGGCACAATAGATAACCCAAAAATGGTTTGCACCCATTCCCAGGTCGGCATCTTCAAACTGCGACGCTGATACAAGCGATATAAAGCCATTATAAAATGTACCGTGAAAGACATGTACAGCAAATATTTTGGGATGAATGAGTCCCAAAATGGTGAAAGCGTTTGCCGCATGCTTTCCATCCAGTCGATGGAAAATACACCAAGAGCATGATTCAACATATGAGGAATGATGTAGGCAGCGAGAACCAATCCACTGTACAACCTTATTTGTCTTTCCCAGGATTTCATAGTGTTCTAAACTCGTATATTCATGCTTATACTTAAAGCTGTTTGGCCAGCATTCTAACCGCTACAACACAATTCGATTTGCACATGACAAATTATCAATGCAAAAAGGCCCGTCTCATTGAGTCACTAAAACAGACAAATGGGCGAGTACGTCTTAGAAAATCTACATCAAACCTATTTCGCAATCGCACGTCGAGCTCGGCTTCGCTCGACGTTAGAGAAATGAATCAGGTCATTAATGTCGATACCGCCCAACAGACCGTTGAGGTCGAAGGCATGACGACTTACCTTGACCTTGTAGATGCTTGTTTACAACACAACTGTATGCCACTGGTTGTGCCCCAATTAAAGTCAATTACTATAGGCGGTGCAGTATCGGGAATTGGTATTGAATCATCTTCCTTCCGTCACGGTTTACCCCATGAGTCGGTTTTAAATATGGAGGTTTTGCTATCCAATGGTGAAGTAGAAAACTGCAGTCCAAACGGCAAAAATCGAGATCTATTTTACGGTATTCCGAACTCCTACGGAACTCTTGGCTACGTTTTAAAACTCACCTGTAAAACTATGCCTGTTAAGCCTTATGTCTCACTCACACATACACGTTATCATTCACCCGAAAAATACTTTGAGGCAGTAAATGCGGCTTGTGCATCAGATGTCGATTTTATAGATGGCTCTATCTTTAGCGAAAATGAGCTGTACTTATCGCTTGGAAAATTCACAAACGAAGCACCTTATACCAGCGACTACACTTGGTTAAATATATATTTTCGCTCGGTGCAAAGCCGCAGTGCGGATTACCTGAGCATTCAGGACTATATATGGCGCTGGGATACGGACTGGTTCTGGTGCTCAAAGAACGTATTTGCACAAAACTTACCCATCAGACTATTACTAGGGCGAAAACGACTTAATTCAATAACCTATCAGAAAATCATGCGCTGGAATGTTCGATACGGAATTACCGCAAAAATTAATGCTTTACTATCGCGTCAACCGGAAAGTGTCATTCAGGACGTTGACATCCCTATTGCCAATGCCGCTGAGTTTCTGAAATTTTTTATAAAAGAAGTGGGTATAAAACCGATTTGGATATGCCCGATTGGTGGCCATGACCCACAAAGAGTATTTCCATCCTATCCACTAAATTCCAAAGGCATTTACATTAATTTCGGGTTTTGGGACGTTGTACAAAATCCTGAAAAGAAACCAACGGGCTACTTTAATCGACTGATCGAAGATAAAGTCTCCAAGCTTGGCGGCATAAAATCCCTTTATTCTGATGCATATTTCTCACAGAAGCAGTTTATGGACATGTACAATGGCGCCGCCTATGACGCATTGAAGACTAAATACGACCCAGAGCAAAAATTTAAGAGTCTGTATCAGAAATGTGTACTTAAAAACTGATTTTTTACCCCCATATTACGTATCAACCGATAACCTGGACACCGCCATAAATTATGCAAGCCGCTCTTGAGATTTCCAATCTTCGTAAAACCTATTCCAACGGTTTTACAGCGCTTAAAGGAATTAACCTGACCGTGGCGGATGGTGATTTTTTCGCGCTACTGGGACCAAACGGAGCAGGAAAGTCAACAGCTATTGGTATTATTAGTTCGTTAGTCAATAAAAGCGATGGTTCCGTTTCTATCTACAGCCACAATATCGATACGGATTTTTCCATAGCCAAAGCTCAACTAGGTGTAGTTCCCCAAGAATTTAACTTTAGCATCTTTGAAACACCGATGCAGGTGGTGATGAATCAGGCCGGATACTATGGTATTGATCGAACTACCGCTACACAACGAGCCCAGAAATACCTGACGTTACTTGGGCTTTGGGATAAAAGAAACAATCAAAATCGCATGCTCTCTGGTGGCATGAAACGTCGATTAATGATCGCGCGCGCATTAATTCATGAACCACGCCTGCTTATTCTGGACGAACCAACGGCAGGGGTAGATATTGAGATTCGTCACTCTATGTGGGAGTTCTTATCCGATCTAAACAATACTGGAACCACCATTATACTCACCACACATTACCTCGAAGAGGCGGAATCTCTATGTCGCAACATCGCGATAATTGACGGTGGCGAGCTAGTCGAAAATACTAGCATGCGAGATCTTCTAAAACGCAGTAACAGAGAAATTTTTGTCCTCGATACTGAAACTCCAATGAAATATTACCCAGAGGGAATGTCAAATGTTACCGCAAAAGACGAGTCCACATTAGAAGTTGAAATACTCAAGGGTGGAAATCTAAGCGAAGTAATCATGGCTTTATCCAAACAAGGATTCACCATAACGAGCATGAGAAATAAATCCAACCGGCTAGAACAGCTATTCATCGACCTAGTAAACGATGGTCATAAAAATACAGGAGATTCTCGTGAATAGTCGGGAGTTATGGATCAGCTTCCAGACCATTGTCATCAAGGAAGTTTCACGTTTTGCGCGAATTTGGCCGCAGACTATAGTTCCACCAGTGATAACCACTAGTCTCTATTTCGTTATTTTTGGCAGTCTTATCGGTCCAAGAATCGGAGAAATGCAAGGTTTCGCATATATGGATTTTATCGTTCCCGGCCTCATATTAATGTCGGTTATAACAAATTCATATGCCAACGTCTCATCATCATTTTATAGTTCCAAATTTCAGCGCTCAATCGAAGAAATACTGGTTTCTCCGACACCTGAGTGGATCATTCTCGCCGGATACATTTGCGGTGGTATGGTACGTGGAATCGGTGTTGGTTTGGCAGTAACTTTGGTTGCATTATTTTTCTCTGATCTAGCAATCCATAATCTTTTTGTTCTTTGCAGCGTTGTGGTACTTACATCTATTCTTTTCGCTTTAGCAGGGTTTACAAATGGCATGTTGGCTAAGAGTTTTGATGACATTTCGATAATTCCAACGTTCATTTTGACCCCTCTGACCTATCTTGGGGGTATTTTTTACTCTGTAAAACTACTGCCTGATTTTTGGCAAGGTGTGTCATTGATCAATCCAATACTTTATATGATCAATGCATTTCGTTTCGGCTTTCTAGGTATTAGTGATATTGGTCTAGTGTACTCGTACGTAATAATACTAGTCTTTATCGCTATTTTATTTTTTGTAAACTTTCAACTACTGAGACGTGGCCATGGCATCCGTTCCTGAAACCCAAGCTAGCACCGAAAAACTGTCACTTTATTATCGTGACTGGTGCGGATACTGTTATTTCGTCAAACGTAATTTGGATAATTTTAATGTTGACATAGAGATTCGTGATATCAACAAAAATCCCGCATACAGAAATGAATTACTGTCGGCCACAGGAAGAGGAACCGTACCGGTATTGCGCCGAGACTTTTCTGATAGCCGCACCGAATGGATGCCCGAGTCGATAGATATTATTAAATACCTTCAAGAAAACTACGCAAAATAATCTTGGAAAAAAAGTAAACACAGTTATTGTGTTCTGACCTAAAACCCCACTAATAATTGCCAACCTCGTACATTATTAGACATACTAAGCCAAAATAAAAGTCACTCCAAAGGTCTTTCGTCAATCCGCAAACAAGCTAAGGGATTGAAACCTAAAAATTAGTTCGGATATTTATTAAATGCTTAAAGACTTCTCACTCGCGTCAATAACCGCAGGTTTTGTCGCGGTGCTGACTGGCACTACTGGGTCTATCGCAATAATTTTTCAAGCAGCACAAAGCGCTGGCGCCACTGCGGAACAGATTAGTTCTTGGTTAATGGCACTAGGTATTGGTATGGCATTGACCACCATACTGCTGTCGTACCGCTACAAGGCGCCAATACTAACAGCCTGGTCCACCCCAGGTGCAGCATTGTTGGTAACTAGTCTAGAAGGAATCTCTATTCACGAAGCCATCGGTGCATTTATAGCGTGTGGAATACTGACTACATTAAGTGGTATGACAGGTTGGTTTGAACGTGTTCTAAATTTAGTTCCCAAAAGTCTCGCGGCGGCAATGCTTGGCGGTATTTTATTGCAATTCGGAATTGATGCGTTTGCATCGTTAAATGATCAGCTACTATTGGTATTACCTATGTTGTGTGCCTATATTACCTTAAAGCGCATGATTCCTCGATACACAATTGTGTGTGTACTTTTACTCGGCATCTCGATTGCTCACTATTTGGGGTTACTGCAGTTAGCCACATTTACCGTCGCTCTATCAAAACCTATTTATATGGCTCCGTCGTTTACAGTTGCCACATTAATTAGCGTTGGCCTGCCGTTATTTATAGTAACAATGACATCACAAAATATCCCCGGCATGGCAACCATCCGTGCCGCTGGTTACAACCCTCCAATATCGCCGCTTATCACATGGACTGGAGTATCTGCGGTTGTTTTTGCTGTCTTTGGAGGTTTTTCCTATAACCTAGCCGCCATTACCGCAGCAATTTGCATGGGCCCTGAGGCACATCCCAAAAAGGAAAAACGTTATACAGCGGCCCTATCAGCAGGATTTTTCTATTTACTGTTCGGAATTTTCGGGGCCACAGTGGTGGCATTATTCATGGCGTTTCCTGAAGCTTTAGTAATGACTATAGCTGGCTTATCTTTGCTATCTACTATTGGAACAAGTATGGTAAATGCTCTGCAGGTTGAAGCACATAGAGAGCCTGCTTTGATCACATTTTTAGTAACGGCTTCCGGCATTGTAATTGCCGGGCTTGGAGCCGCATTCTGGGGACTAGTCGCTGGTGTAATATCCACAGTAGTTCTAAATTCGTACCGCAAACAGGCGAGTCGTTCGGTTTAGACTATCACCTAAACTTTATAATACTCTGGATAGCGCCAAAACCAAATTTAATAACATTTAATAATAGTTATCAGCGTACACTAGTTATGGAAATTTACGCGAAAAGTTTTTGGTAGTAGCAATAGATTAATTATTGAGTCAAAAGACAGGGCTTTTCGATCGGCATCGTGCTGCTCGGTACACTATAGTTTGCCTCGCTATCAAACCATGGGCAGGAGACAAATCTACTTGGGGCCTAAGGAAATTGTCGCTACAATAGTGTGCCGTAATTAATATGCGATAAATCTTCAGTTAAAAATATAAACCATGTTCGATTATCAACAAGCACTGGAATATTTTCTATTAACCACGACAAAAGAGTTACATAAGCTTAAGGTAGATTATTTTCTAGACCGTGGGACTCTTTTGGGAGCGTATCGAGACCAATCTTTTATACCCGCCGATGATGACATCGATCTTCGAGTATTTAATAACGATTGGACACGAATTTATCTTCACTTGAAACGAACACTACCACCACAACTAAAAATAACCGCTTTACATCATTCATCTATTATTGACCACCAAGCCCAAGGTATCGATGGCGCTACCTTTGAAAATGAAGATGGAGTTTTCCCAATAAAACGGCAACGCTTTGTCTTGGATAATATTCAATATCACACTGCTACCGCACTAGTTGTTCATTATCAACATCTCCGATGGAAAAGCCGGCCCAGTCTTGATTTATACAACATTCAGATTAACGAACATCTATGCTGCATGCGAGAAGACTTACCAATGCCTTGGCTTGACGATAGTAAGGATTACATATGTAGCGTTGGACGACAACCTCATAAAACTATAGTCCCAGCCGATCTGATCTTTCCACTCCGTGAACTCCAAATCAATAATCACTCCTATCCTGCACCGGGAAAGACAAACGAATATCTAAAGCGAATGTTTGGATATCTAGGGCCCGATGCCGTATACCATAAAAATTCAGGGATGTATTATCGCAAAGCTAGTATTCCTCAGGATTAACACCTTAATACTACTTATTTATAAACTACCAAGCCATATGCGGACCCAACATGACCACAATTCGAGTCTATCGCTCTCCCAAGGTTGAAGTACGCGACGCAAGTATTTGCGGGCGTGGTATTTTCGCCAAGGAACAAATTAATAAGGGAGAGATTGTTGCCATAAAAGCCGGGCATATCGTCAATCAAGGCGAGGTAAAACAGTTAACCGCAACCATTGGGGATTTCAGTTTACAAATCCACGATGATTTTTATCTTAGTCCTCGAACAGAAGATGAAGTAGATGAAACCACTATTTTCATCAATCACTCATGCAATGCTAATATTGGTTTTGAAGGGCAAATCGTTTATGTTGCCATGCGCAATATCCAGCGTGGTGAAGAACTATGCCATGACTATGCCATGGTACGAAACGATGATTACTATTTGGATTGTCGTTGTGGATCCGAAATTTGCCGCAAGACAGTTACCGGTAAGGATTGGCAAAAACCAAGTATACAAAGTCAGTATGGAGACTATTTCTCAGACTATATTCTGCGTAAAATTCAGTCAATAAAATAAAGGATAGTATAATTAACTTAGCAGATAGTTGGAATGTTCATTAAATGATACGTATGCTTGGAAACTATAATTCTCCCATTTACAATCGCATAATATTCGACTTGTTACTTAGAGACACTCAATGAGATATCGTGTAGGTCAAGAAGTTGACCCCCAACAACCTTACGGCGAAAGTATACACAACGCACTTACAATAACGATGGGTTTATCCATTGTAATTGGCATCATATTATTTTATTTAGGGCGTCGCGGTAAGGTTATGTGGCTAACAGTCTGGAGTATTGGTTTAATACTAATTAGCATTTTTTATCTTATAAATGATCACTATAAATTTATATAAGGCCTCACTTTCCCAGTAGTTCCTGATAAATAGGATTCAACCCAGTTGAGCCGAAAGTCAATCTCGATTGAAGGAATAAGCTTATTTGCTAATGAATAGCAGCTGGAAGATATAAAGTGATAACTGGGAAGGCCACCAGTAACGCTAAACGAAAAATATCTGCGATCCAGAACGGTGTCACACCCCTAAATATAGTTCCCGTACTCACGTCGGGAATAACCCCTTTAAGCACAAAAACATTCAATCCAACGGGTGGGGTTATGAGGCTAATTTCGGTTACGACAACAACTACAATACCAAACCAAACTGGGTCATAACCAAGAGATGTAACCAACGGGAAAAAGATTGGCACGGTGAGTAGCAACATGGACAAACTTTCAAATACACATCCCAACAATATATACACCACCAAAATTAGGGCAAGAACCATTGCCGGGGAAACTGCATTTTCCGTGACCAACGCCCGCAACGCTTCAGGCAAACCAGCCAAATTTACAAAGTTTGAAAAAATCCAGGCTCCGATCAAAACCGTGAATAACGTGGCCGTAGTAAACGCCGTTTCACGAAGTACGGATAGCGTCTCACTAAATTTCATCCCTCGCGCCAAGGCAATCAAAAATGCCCCCATGGCACCCATGCCTGCAGCTTCAGTAGGAGAAAACGTTAGATTGAGCGGTTCAAAATTAAACGCACCATACAGGCCGCCAATGACCAGGAAAAACAATAACAATACGGCCCAAACACCAAACAAAGCTTTTCGACGATCAGCCCAACTAGTACGCTCTCCTGCGGGACCCGACGCAGGGTTTCTGACAACGGTATAGCGCACCGCGCCAAGATAAAAAAGAATTCCCAGCAACCCAGGCAAAATTCCAGCAATAAATAGCTTTCCAATAGACGTTTCGGTTAACAACCCATAAATAACTAAAATAACTGATGGTGGAATTAATATACCTAGTGTGCCGCCTGCGGCAATTGATGCCGTAGACAGACTATCTTGATAACCAAATTTACGCATCTGCGGCATCGCGACTTTTGACATAGTCGCAGCAGTTGCTAAAGAGGAACCACAAATCGCTGAAAAGCCAGCACACGCTACGATAGTAGCCATTGCAAGCCCACCACGCATATGCCCTAGAAACGAATAGGAAGCCTTGTACAACTCACGACTTAATCCTCCCTTGTTCACAAACAGTCCCATCAGAATGAACAACGGCACTACAGACAGCCCGTAATTTTGGGTGGTGTCAATAATTAGACGACCTACCATGGAAATTGCTCCGCGATAACTCGTCTCCTGCATCAAGCCAATCATACCCACTAGCCCCATAGCAAAAGCGATAGGCATTCGTAACAATACCAATATCAACACGGCTGCAAATCCCATTAAGGCTTCAGTCATTTTTATTATTTCCAGCAAATAAAATCAACATTCCACGAACGACCAGTACCCCAGCCGTAATGTATGTTGCAATCGCGATCCCGCCGCTTACGTAGTACTGCGGTATGCCAAGATACTCTGTAACATCTCCATAATCTTTTGCACGGTAGGTAAGAACGACAACTCGCTCAGCAGGCCAAAACAACATAGTACCGCATAGTAAGTTAATGATTGAATCACGCAACCGAGCAGCCCAACCTGAAAAAAAACGGTCTAATAAATCAACAGAAATGTGCTCACCCCTTTCAGAAACAATAGGCAGCGTTGCAAAGACTACAATCGCCATAAAAATGCGAGTTAGTTCCGTGGCTGCCTCTATCGGGCGATCAAACATACTTCGTAACATTACGTCCGAAAATGTCATTACCATCATAGCAAACAACGCAGCCACAGCGAGTGCAGTTGCGATATCACGGGAGACACAAATAAAGCGATTTATTATTTTCACAAATAGTTAGGGGTGCACATAGCACCCCATCTCAACTTGTCTGGGAATAAAATTAGTTAGCAGCCATTTCCGACTTAACCATGTCATAAGCGGCTTCGGCATCAATACCTTTGCCACCTATTTCTGCTAATACGTTCTTAATTATGTTCTCAGAGATCGGTTTATAAGCTGCAAGATCTGCGGCTGATGCAGCATTAATGGTATTATCGCCGGCGGCTTCTGTAGCTGCACGTCCACCCGCATCGATCTCATCCCATACAGCGCCCACCATACGACTAGCTGGTTCACCAAACACTTCCTCATTTAATGCTTGTTGAATATCAGTAGGTAATCCATCAAATACGTCTTGATTCATTAGATATGCAAACGATCCGCGATAAAGTCCACCTGGAATCTCATAAACGTTTTTTGCCACTTCAGTTAGTTTAAACCCGGCACGACTTTCAAATGGCATGACCACACCGTCGGCAGCTTTAGAAGCTAAAGTTTCATACACTTTTGGAGCTGGTACTTTTATTCCAGTGGCTCCTAGTGCAGCACCCACATCCGATCCTACGCCACCGGGCACACGAACTTTCATTCCAGCGATTCCAGCCAGTGATGTTACCTTCTTGTCAGAATGTAGTTGAGCCGGGCCATGGGTATGTAGGGCAATCAGTTTTACACCGCGATGCTCATTCGCACTGGCTAAGTACCTCTCATGGACACGCCAGTACGCTACCGACGCAGCTTCGGCATTACCTTCATAACCCGGGAGTTCAATTAGTTTCGTAGCAACAAAACGTCCTGCTTGATAACCGTGGAACACAATGGTCATATCTGCGGCTCCATCCAATACCAGATCCATTTGCGCGGGTGGTGAACCCAATCCATATTTTATCTCCGCCGTAACACGTCCATCTGTTGCCTCTTCCATCATTTTTATCAGGCCAGGCCACATCTTAGAGTTAATACCGTGTCCAGGCGGTGCCCAACTGGAAATAGTAAGTGTGTAGTCAGCGGCAACGCTGGATACCGAAATTAACGCAGCAGCGATTCCTGCTAGAGTAAGTTTTAAGGTTCGCATTCATTCCTCCTCGGAAGTATTGGTTCTACTATAATTTGATAAACAACCATTATTGACAAAAGACAAATACATACGCTCGTTCATCACTGCAGTAAAAAATGGAATCGGAGACAGTAAGCGACAATAAAGTTGGCCTAAATCCAGTTTATCTATGGTAGTTTCTATTGGCAAGCCTGATATAGCTGACTCTGCACAGCTTGGATCAAACTACGCGACAACAGAAGCCCTTTTGCAACGTAAACAACTATATCCATGAGTACCCTAAGCGAAAATAATTCGGCCCATAACTTTCTTCCAAAGAATCAGAGAGACCAGGTGGAATCCGCTGTTTTACAACACATAAATAATATAAATGACCAGTACAAATTAACCATACCCCCGGTTCAAATAGGTTTTGATCTTAAGGGCCGAAATGCAGGTATTTTCGAACTTAGAAATTCACTCTGCCGTATTCGCTTCAATAAAATAATCTTGATCAATAACTTTGAGCAAAGTCTGGAGCAAACTGTGCCCCATGAAACAGCGCACTACCTCACCTATAAAATATTTGGTCGAAGAAATATTAAGCCCCATGGCCCACAGTGGAGAGAGATAATGAAAATACTCGGAGCAACTGCGGATATTTATCATAACTTTGATTTAAAGAATGTACCCATACGCCAGCAAAGACGATTTATTTATTCGTGTAATTGTAAACAACATGAATTAACCGCTACTCGCCATAACCGTGTTTTTAGGGAGCACGCTACATATCACTGTCGGCTATGTGGAAACATCCTAAAACAAGACTAGCGTCCTCTAAACGGTTACCAGCAATCATCGATAACACCGTCTGAAATAAATATTAGAAGGTTGCCCCAGCTAGTCATTGTTCAACACATCAATCAGAAAAAGCATTACCGACAATCTACATCATAGAATTAAATACTATTAATATCATGGAATGCGAAATTAATTGCTTATTAAATCGTCAAATTAAGCTGAAATTGGGATAAATTTTCATAAATATAGGATTATTATTACTTGTAACTTAGTTTCCTGAAAATCGATTTGTAAATTTACTCATAACCCTACAACTACGGCATTCGAAAACATGAAAGAACAGTATTATCTGGATAATGCGGCAACAACCTGGCCAAAACCTGAATCAGTATATACTCACATGGATCAATTTTTCCGTAACTACGGTGTAAATCCAGGTCGAGCAGGCCATGAAATGGCTGTGGAAGCTGAGCGTATGATCACAGAAACGCGGCGCATGCTAGCTGACTTCTTCAACCACCAAGGTGACCCTCATCGCGTAGTATTCACACAGAATGCAACTGACTCTCTGAATATGGCCTTGTTTGGTCTAATTAAGCCGGATGATCATGTTATTACAACGCGTCTAGAACACAACTCTGTAACAAGACCTACCAATCATATGGCGCGTGATATGAATGTAGGTGTTACTCATATCCAAAGAGATACTCAAGGATATGTTGATCCTGAGGATTTTCGAAAGGCAATCACCCCAAAGACCAAGGTTATTGTTGTCAATCATGCATCCAATGTTCTAGGTTGCGTACAAGATATAGCCGCTATTGGAAAAATCGCACGGGAAGCGGGTGTCTTATTTGTCCTCGATACTTGTCAAACCGCAGGAGTACTTGATTTGGATATGCAGAAGAACTGCATAGATGTACTCACTTTTACCGGGCATAAAGGATTATTCGGACCTATGGGTATTGGCGGAATGGTCGTGAGTGAGAACGTTGATATCACCCCGTCTAGAGTTGGCGGTACGGGTGTGGACTCCATTGCTCCGTACCAGCCAGACGTATATCCGTTTCGGCTCGAAGCAGGAACCGTCTCAGTACCGGGTATAGCTGGACTCCATGCGGCACAAAAGTGGTTTGCAGACCTCGGAAAACAGCAAGATGGTGTCGAGGACGGCGCGAGCCACAAAGCGCTTTGTAGTGCCGCGCTAAAAGCCGTAGAGGCCCGTGAAGTAGAACATATCGAAAAACTCGCCGATGCATTTAGATCAATGGACGGTGTAAAAGTTTACGGCCCTGAAAAAGGTCAGCCCCGTGTATCAACGCTTTCTATTAACGTTCATGACCTCCCTGCAGATCAAGTCGGCACAATGCTTGATGCCGATCATTACGTATGCGTTAGGGCTGGTTTACACTGCGCTCCTTGGGTACATGAAGATCAAGGCACTGTAGAGCAAAACGGAACCGTTCGCTTTTCGCCGGGTTACTTTGCCGACGATGAAGATATTCAGCAAGCCGTTGAAGGCATCAAAGATATTGCAGAAGGATGAATAGCTTGAAGTTTACGAGTAAGTTATCTCATCAGATTTAAAATTTAAGTTCACATTTTCGACGAAAATTGTTTTCAAGCCTTATAATCGAACCTTCACAGTCAATACAAAAAACAAGAGATAAGACATGCGGTATTACAACTCAATTGTGGAAACTATTGGCAATACGCCTCTGGTCAAGCTGAACAAGGTTACCAAAGGGGTGAAGGGTACTATTTTAGCCAAAGTCGAGTATTTCAATCCAGGCAACTCGATGAAAGACCGAATGGCAATGAAAATGATAGAAGATGCCGAAGCACGAGGGGACCTTAAACCCGGCGGTACCATTATCGAGGGCACTTCGGGTAATACCGGTATGGGACTTGCGCTCGGTGCAATCGCCAAAGGCTATAAATGTGCATTTACTCTTGCAGACAAGCAATCCCAGGAGAAAATCGATATTCTACGCGCTGTAGGGGCTGAGGTACACGTTTGCCCAACAAGTGTTGCTCCCGATGACCCGCGCTCTTACTACTCAGTCGCAAAGCGCCTAAACGAAGAAATTGAAAACTCCTATTACCCCAACCAGTACGATAATCTATCTAATACCGCAGCGCATTATGAATCGACTGGACCTGAAATATGGCGCGACACCGATGGGAAAATTACACACTATGCCGCCGGAGTCGGCACCGGTGGATCTATGTGCGGAGTATCAAAGTATCTGAAGGAACGAAATCCTGATGTTGTCACCCTGGGTATCGATACCTACGGATCCGTGTTCAAGAAATATAAAGAGACGGGCGTTTTTGATGAGAACGAAATTTATCCTTATCTAACTGAAGGTATCGGTGAGGACATCTTACCAGCGAACGTAGATTTTTCACTGATCGATCATTTCACTAAAGTCACAGATAAAGATGCCGCGATTATGACTCGTAGACTCTCTAGGGAAGAGGGCCTATTCGTTGGTTGGTCATGTGGTTCAGCTGTTTGGGGTGCTTTGGAATGGGCAAAGGAAAACCTGCAGGAAGACGATGTTATGGTAATAATATTACCGGACCACGGCACACGATATCTGGGCAAAATTTACAATGATGCGTGGATGCTAGATCACGGCTATCTAGAACGGGACTTTGCATCAGCAACCAGCATTATCGGCAAGCAAGCTGGGGAAGATGCACTTACCACCATCTCTGGCGATGCGACAATTGCTGAAGCTATCGCGCTAATGGGTTCGGTCAACATATCACAGTTGCCTGTCATCAATGAACAAGGTGATTTTATCGGCAGTTTAAATGACACCACACTATTATCCCAACTCATATCTGACCCGGGTTTAAAACAAAAATCTGTTAAAAATGTAATGCAGGGGCCTTTCCAATTTGTCCCGGTAAATACCACCGTGGATGTTCTCTCAACAATGATCAACCGAGATAATCCGGCCGTTATGGTTCGAGATGATAAAAACCGTGCCCGTATCATCACCCAACATGATTTATTGGAAACGATAGCGGATTTATAAGCAGTTAGTTATTGTAAGATTGAGCTCAACAGAACACTGTATTTATTAAGCTAAATAATGTTATCCGGATAAAAGCGTGCCGCAATATCCGGGTAACTTCTTACCCAGCGCTGCCAATACTTTTCGCCAAACACCGTGGGGTTCTGCAAACTATTCATGCTGCCTACCCCCTGCTCCATCTCGGTTTTTGAAGCCATAAGACCAGCATTCCTGTGCGCTTCACTCATCGCGACCTGATCTCTCTTTTCATCACTAATCGGCAACGGCTCTAATCTAGTAGTTAAATCAGGACTATAGAAAAATGCCGATGAATACCTAGTTACACGACCAGCATTACTAACGCAATGTGGCGCAGCAACAAAATAATTACCACTCATCAATTGCAATAACTCGCCGATATTAACCACAAATGAACCGGCTATTGGCTCAACTTCATACCAGGAGCCATCGGTCGCCTGGGCCTTTAACCCTGGCGTATCATCCTGCAGCAGAAGCGTTAAAAAACCGGAATCTTTGTGAATACCAACCCCTTGGGAATTTGGCTTAGTTATCGGATAGCGAATTAATTTACTATAAGGCGAGGGTCTCTTGCCAAACACTCGATTTATATGCTGTGTGTCCAGTCCCAGAGCCACGGACATCATTTCAAGTAAACATACAGATAATCGAGATAGTTTACGTTGAAAGTCGACAACGATTGTTCGGAAACCCGGCAATATCTCTTCCGGCAACCATTGATTAGGACCAACCAATGCAAGGAAATAAGGATCTGGACTAATAATTGCCTCTGAGTCCACACCGATGTCCAACTGCTCGCGATAATCAGTAATATTATTCGTCAACTCTGAGCCAAGTTGCTCCCATCCTCTAAACTGTCTAGAGTGATGCTTATCGATACTTTGTTTTGTAGAT
Source organism: uncultured Gammaproteobacteria bacterium (assembly GCA_905478855.1). Lineage (GTDB taxonomy): Bacteria > Pseudomonadota > Gammaproteobacteria > Arenicellales > CAJQKF01 > CAJQKF01. Next base: position 12,067 of record CAJQKF010000069.1, on the reverse strand, counting down.
ATCGGTAACGCAAAAAATGCTTTAAGAGCTTGCATATAACGCTGGCATTCATGTTCGTTAATACCATGATTTTTGACGTAGAAGAATCCTTTTTCATGGCACGCCAGTCCAACCCGTTCTGCAAGTTTACGACCAGCTAATTGGTCATCACTAAACCAATCAGATATATCTATCACAGGAATTTTTGCGGTCATGCTATCTACGATTAGATGATACGACTACGCGCCGGCGATCAATTTTTTGCCGTTAATTAGCGCGAAAACTTCAAGAGTGACATACCATACATACCGCCTATTACCGATGCCAAAAACACCAAAAACTCGGGCTGCATTGTGGTTACTGCAACGATCGCTGGGCCAGGACAAATTCCGACCAAGCCCCACCCTAAACCAAATAAAATTGAACCAATAATAAGCGAGCGATCAATATTCTGCTTTTCGGGTAATCGAAAACTATCATCGAACACAGGCTTAGTGCGTCTAATTGCTAATTGATAGCCGATACCATAAACCCCAACTGCAGCGATCAAAACCAGTAGCAGATCAATCTGCCACTCACCGGCAAGATTCAAAAAACCCTTGACTACCATGGGATCAACCATACCGGAAATCACTAGCCCGAGACTAAAGACAAGACCGGAAATAAATGCTGTAACAAGTAACATAGTAGACTCCTATACCGCTGTGAATAACAAATACATTCTAGTGGAGGTAACCACAGCCGTTATCAAGAATACGCATACTGCGACAATTGACCTCAATGAAAACCGGCCAAGACCGCAAACGCCGTGGCCACTCGTACAACCACTGCCAAGACGTGTGCCTGCACCGACTAATAAGCCACCAAAAATAACCAACGGTAATGACACTCCAGTAGAGATTTTCGCCGCTCCAGGAAAAAACTGAAAACACGCTATACCCCCAACGAGCAGACCTAAAAGAAATGCCAAACGCCAATACTCTCGTGTGGCGGACAAAGATTTTAACCCACCCAAAATACCACTTATTCCGGCAATTCTGCCGTTCATAACCAGTAACAATAAAGCCCCTAAGCCGATTAATGCACCGCCAAAAAGCGGCTGCAACCATTGATTCGTTTCAAACATAGATATAACCCTTTTGACTAATTTGCATTGTATATTAGTGATTTATTATATACTAATAATGCTCCATTCAGATACGCTATAAAGATCATTACGCGGGATCTTTAACCGACTGCATGGATACATAGGTTGAAGTGCTTGCAACATAGGGTAGCGAACTAATCGACTCACCGAGCACACGACGATAGGTATGAATATCCGTTGTACGTACCTTCAACAGATAATCAAACGATCCAGCAATCATATGACACTGCTCTACTTCCACTATTTTTTGTACGGCCTGATTAAAAGCATCCAATGCGCTTTCGGTAGTATCCGATAACTTTACTTCGGTAAAAGCTACATGCTGTTGACCTAATATTTCTGGATTAAGAACCGCTCTGAAACCAAGAATATAGCCTTGCTGAACAAGTCTGCTTAGTCGGACTTGACACGGGCTCTTCGATAGTCCGACACGTCGTGCCAGCTCAGTCACTGGTATACGTCCATGTTTAGCTAGTTCGTTTAAAATTTTTTTGTCAAATCGGTCTAATGTTCTGTTATTTTCCATTTTTAATCTATATAGCCTTAGATACACCAAAATATACGAACTTAATTCCCGATAAATAATATTAATAGAGAAATATGCCTGTACGATAACACGTATCCTTAACACTTTAAAATCTACTCGTGGTTACCGACTAATGCGATCACCAACATCAATACGTCGAGATTTAGATGCATATACTTTATCTCCCGAATCCAGTGGAGTGCAGCGTCTAATTGCGGAATCAGAAATAGATGATGCAGTGCGTCAGCGCGCAACGGCTCGGGCATCCATGTTAGTGAAAGATATCCGTCTAGATAAAAACCCCGGCATGATGGAAGTGTTTCTTGCTGAATATGGATTGTCTACGGATGAAGGTATTGCGCTCATGTGTCTTGCAGAAGCATTACTGCGCGTGCCCGATGCCGCGACAATTGATGATCTTATCGAAGATAAAATTGCACCTTCGGCATGGGGAGAACATCTTGGGCAATCAAGCTCCTCTTTGGTCAACGCATCTACATGGGCACTGTTATTCACCGGAAAAGTTTTAGATGATTCGGAAAGAAGTAGCGGCATCGCTGGAATTCTTAGATCAACCATAAAAAGACTCGGTGAACCACTCATTCGAACTGCTGTAAAACATGCCCTGAAAGAAATGGGTAATCAGTTTGTACTCGGCGAAACTATAGAAAAAGCCATACAAAATGGATGTGAAGAAGAAAAAAATGGCTTTACTTACTCTTACGATATGCTGGGTGAAGCAGCGCTTACGGCCCATGATGCTAAAGGTTATTTCGAAGCCTATAGCCAATCCATAAAGTCTCTGGCTAAACATGCTATATCTGCGCGAATAGCCGAAAACCCCGGCATTTCTATCAAATTATCTGCACTTCATCCACGTTACGAAGTTGGGCAGAAAGATCGTGTGATGACTGAGCTGGTGCCGAAAGTCGTAGCACTGGCCAACTTGGCTAAACAGTCGAATATGGGATTGAACATTGATGCCGAAGAAGCGGATCGTCTGGATATCTCCCTTGAAGTTATCGAAGCGAGTCTTCGCAATGAAACCCTATCCGGTTGGGATGGATTTGGTGTCGTCGTGCAGGCTTACGGCAAACGAGCATCACTAGTCATCGACTGGCTCTATAGCTTAGCAAAGGTACTTGACCGAAAAATCATGGTGCGACTGGTAAAGGGCGCCTATTGGGACACAGAAATCAAAAACGCACAGGTTAATGGCCTTTCCGATTTTCCCGTCTTCACCCGAAAGACAGCTACCGATGTGTCATATATTTGCTGCGCCAAGAAACTACTAGGGTTAACTGACCGCATCTATCCCCAGTTCGCAACACATAATGCCCACTCGGTATCGTCTATTCTGGAATTGGCCGACGACTTCGGCGCTTTTGAATTCCAGCGACTGCATGGCATGGGTGAAGCTATGCATCGTCTTATTATGAAGAGATATTCAACTAAATGCCGTATATACGCCCCGGTCGGCGCACATCAAGACCTACTTGCCTATCTCGTTCGACGGCTTCTCGAAAACGGCGCCAACTCATCATTCGTAAATCAATTAGTAGATGAAACGGTTCCCGCATCGGTAATAGCATTTGACCCCTTTTCAGCTGTGGTAGACGAACTAGATAATCCCCAACGGGATATTCTTATGCCAAATGCTTTATTCGGAACTCTGCGTCCAAACTCACGAGGTTGGGATTTACATGACAACATCGACCTAGACGAAATAGACAATGCAATTAAACCTTATAAATTAGCCCTCTGGCACGCTAACCCTCTAACTGTGGCAAAGTTAACGTCTGATCAAGGACATGATGTTATTGACCCAACTCACGGCAAAAACATCGGCACAGTCATCCACGCCAATGACAACGACGTGGAACAGGCACTGCGATCCGCAACAGACTGGAGTAACGTCACAAATTCAGAACGTAATCGAGTTTTGCAGGTTGCTGCTGATCTATACGAAGCCAATTTTGGCGAACTATTTGCCGCGCTAATACGTGAAGCTGGAAAAACACATCTTGATGCCATTTCAGAATTACGCGAGGCAGTAGATTTTCTTCGCTACTACGGTACTCAGGCAGAATTACTTAGTGATCGCCCATGTCGTGGCATAGTTATTTGTATTTCACCCTGGAATTTCCCTCTCGCAATCTTTACCGGACAACTCTCGGCTGCGCTGGCCGCAGGTAATGCAGTTATTGCCAAACCCGCTGAACAAACCTCAATTGTTGCGACCATAGCAACTAAACTTTTACACCAAGCCGGTGTACCGATATCCTCACTACAGCTACTCCCTGGAGATGGAACTACGGTCGGAGGTAGATTAACATCAGACCCAAGGATAGCCGGGGTTTGCTTTACTGGTTCCACCTCAACCGCCCAATTAATCAATCAAGCAATGGCTAAAAATGTCGACCCGGAGGCAATCCTAATTGCAGAAACTGGCGGTATAAATGCCATGTTGGTTGACTCGACAGCTCTACCCGAACAAGCTATAAAAGATATTATTACCTCTGCCTTTCAAAGCGCAGGCCAACGCTGCTCTGCATTGCGAGTGCTCTATTTGCAGGAGGACATCGCAACTGAGTTTCTAGAAATGCTATATGGCGCAATGGACGAACTTAGCATTGGTGATCCATGGAACTTGGACACTGATATTGGACCGGTTATTGACAGTGAGGCTCAAAATAGTATTCGTATTCACATCAACACAGCAGAGAAAGACGGACGACTGCTGAAGAAAATGCTAGCGCCAGATTCTGGAACTTTTGTTGGTCCCGCTGTTATTCAAGTTAGTGGAATAGCCGATATAAAAACCGAAGTTTTTGGTCCAGTTTTACATGTTGCCCTTTACCAAGCACATCAGATTGATCAGATATTAAGTGACATCAATAAAAGCGGCTATGGTCTCACATTCGGTCTTCATACCCGGATCGATGACCGCGTAGAAATCGTCACATCGAAACTACACATCGGAAACATGTATATCAACCGCAATCAAATAGGCGCTATAGTCGAATCACAGCCATTTGGTGGTGAAGGATTATCCGGCACGGGTCCTAAAGCGGGAGGACCAAACTATGTGAAGTATTTTGCCGGCCAACCATTGTGCCAAAAAAATGAAACTGTCCAGGGAAATGCTGCAAACCCTATAGACATTCAATCGGCCCTTGATCGACTAGCAACTTCTGCCCGACCCGTTAAGCCACTACAGATTCTGGACTTACCTGGACCAACCGGGGAATCCAATCGGCTCTCACTATACCCTCGCGGGACCGTGCTCTGTCTTGGCCCTACAGTTCAGGACGCACGACGCCAGGCAAAAATGGCAAGAGAACAAAACTGCGAATCTCTTATCATCGCTCCCGGTGCCGATGATGAAGACGAATACGATGCATTTCTCGATCGCGAACATCTCAGCGAACTAGAAGGCTTTGCGGCGGTAGCACTATGGAGCGTAAAGGCCGACCTCTCTACCGCCCGAGTTGCCCTAGCAAAACGTGACGGACCTATTATCCCCTTAATAACAAAACGAGATATCGCCGATCGTTGCACACTGGAACGACATATTTGCATTGATACTACAGCCTCTGGCGGCAACGCAATGCTACTGGCACAAACATAATTTAAACTGGAATATCATAGTAGCCATCGCCCACTATACGCACCTGTCCACTAACTATAATATCGTTGCTAACATCAACAAACAGTCTACTGGGCATACCCATTTCTATGCCCTGATCTATCTGGATTTTCTCAACCCCAAGGTGATGTTTAAGATAGGCGCCGAACGGACCCGCTGCTGACCCGGTAGCTGGGTCCTCACCACCGCCCAAGTCCAGTGCAAACGAGCGAGCGCGCCAATGACCCGACATGGTCTGTGCAACTAAATATACATTTAGTGTCCATGCATCACCGATTGGTTGCAATGCCTGGTACATATCTGCTCGGTCAAGTTTCGCTTCAGATAACGTCTCAATGGAATCTATCGGCACAATAATTACAGGTAATCCGGTAGATACCGTTTGTGGTTTTAATGTTGGATGCAAGACACTTTCTGTTAATCCAACAGCCTTTAGAATAGCATCCGCCGAAACAACCTGCCCAAATTCAGCATTATTCTGCACCATGCTGGCATGTCCTTCTCTATCGTGCAGTCTAATTTGTAACTGCTGGGTTCCACTTAAGGTTTGCTGAACATACGAGCTTTCAGAAACACCTTTAAGATGAGTAACAGCTGCTGCACACCCTAAAGATGGGTGACCCGCAAATGGAATTTCTCCATGAACTGTGAATATGCGATGACGATAATCCACATTAGGCCGAGTTGCCTTTACGGTAAACGATGTTTCAGCCTGAAGAAATCGTCGAGCAATTTTAGCTAACAGTTGAGTTTCTACTTGATCGACATGGTGAATAACTGGGAGTAAACTACCCGTCATTGGTTGCTGGGCAAAGACTTCAACCCAGGTAATAGGAAACTTCATAGGAAACTTAAGTCAACATCAACAAACATATTTATACCATCCAAATCTTTATCGTAATACCAAAGTCTTCGCATACTAGTGCGGAAATTCTTTTCACCCGTGCAACCCATATTTTCTAACCTGACTGCCTGTTACCCTATCAATTTGCATCAATAAATTAAACATAGCCGTCGGCAAAGTCTTCCTGTCTTACCTCTATTAAACTGGGGCCTTGTCTTGTCGACGCTAATTGCAATTCCGTTTCTAATTGCCCCAGGTTTTGCGCTCGAACCGATTCACAGCCCATGGCTTTTCCCAGACCAAGAAAATCGGGAGTATGAATATCGACACCTATCTGGGGCAGATTGCCATTAATCATCGCTCTTTTTATTTCTCCATATCCATGATTATTCCACACCAAAAAGATAACCGGCACACCGAGTTCTGCCGCGCTGGCTAGTTCACCTGCAGTGAACTGCACAGCACCATCGCCAATTAGACCAATAACAGGGCGACTTGGATTCGCTAACTTTGCTCCAATAGCCGACGGTATTGCATAACCTAAAGTACCAAAACCCGAAGCTGAGTGAAAATAGGCACGTGGGAATTCTGTTTCATAATGCTGCCACGCATAATATACGGGTTGTGTAGAATCACCGGCAATAATAACATCGGGCAATGCACTTCGAATAACGCTGAAAAAAGATTCATACCCACTATTTCTCGATTCCTTGAGTAACACTCGCATGTTTTTAGCACGGCCCACACCATCAGTATCTTTGCCAAAATTATCCGACATTCGTTGCTGCAACATCTGCAAAGCTAATGTTGCATCGCTACAAATCGCAACATCAGCTTTTTGATTTCGTGTTAGTTGGGCAGAGTCTATATCGACACGAATTAGCTTCCCATTTCGAACGGTACCACCTAAATAAAAATAGTCGAAATCCGTCTCTCCAAACTCAGTACCAACTGCAAGCACTACATCGGCATCACGAATTTCATCACGCACAATTGTACTTGAGGGTGATCCACCTATTGCCAGCGGATGACTGTATGGAATAACACCTTTTGCATTTACCGTATTGACTACCGGTGAATCGAGTTTCTCTGCCACACCGATCAATTCGTCCGAGGCATTAACTGCACCTCCACCTACAATAATAAGTGGTCGTTTGGCCGTTTTCAACAACTCAATGGCGGCTTCAATGGCAGCGGCTGAAGCTGATGGAGCGTAAGGTCGGGAAGGGATTTTAATATCGATGTGATTGGCTTTGGCGGTAATTACGTCTATAGGAATTTCGATATGAACAGGCCCTGGCCGATCGCAATTAAAAATAGCGAATGCACGCGCCAATAACTCTGGCAATTCATCCGGTCTCATCAGAGTATGACTAAAGCGGGACACCCCGCTTATCAAATTGCGTTGATTTGGCAATTCGTGGAGCTCACCGTGCCCCATTGCCAGCTTATAAGTATGATTCACTGAAGAAATAACCAGCATCGGAATAGAATCTGCCAATGCCTGGCCCATAGCCGTTACAATATTAGTCATACCCGGCCCGGTTATAATAAAACAAGCCGCCACTCGCCCACTCGATCTGAAAAAACCGTCGGCCATAAATCCAGCGCCCTGTTCATGGCGAGGCGTAACATGGCGCAATTTACAGTTATCGAGACCACGATACAGCTCGACTGTATGCACTCCCGGTATACCGAATACAGTATCTATGCCATATCCGTCCAGCAACTCGACCAATACTTCACCACAGGTTTTCATGTCTTCACCTAATTATTTTTTCAAAAGCAAAATGCTTTTATTTCGCTGCTGAATGCTGAATAAATTTTTCTAAGCGTTTACAGCCAGTTTGTAATACTTCCTCAGGCTGCACCAGAGATAATCGAACATATCCTTTCAATGCATTACCAAATGCGCTACCGGGCAGCACGGATAATAACTCTGCATCCAAAAGGTTTTCTGCAAATATTTTATCGTCAGACTCTACACTACTAATATCAACCATGACGAACATTCCAGCGGCCGGTCTTATATAGTTTATCTTCGGAACTCGACCAAGAATGCCACAGACTAGGTCACGCCGAGCTTGATAAGCTTTGCACATATCTGCAACATAATATTCATCATTGTTTAATGCAAATGCAGCGGCATCTTGAATAAACTGAGGACACCCAAAGGTTGACATTTCAGAAAATCTACCCAAGTGCTGAGTAAGAGACACAGGTGCAACAGCCCAGCCCATTCGCCAACCGCTCATTGCGTGGGATTTTGATAGACCGTCAATCACAACGACATTGTCAAGAGTATCTGCTGCCGACCGCAAAGAAATATGCGGTTTCTCATAGGTGAACATTGAATACACTTCATCACATACCAGCCAAATACCCAATCGAGCACAATGTTGCGCTAACTTATGTAACGTTTGCCGAGGGATAATAGCGCCCGTTGGGTTACCGGGCGTATTCAATAAAATAACTTTTGTCTTATCCGTTATCGCAGTAACGAAGTCATCGAATTGTGGTTCGAAACGATCGGCAGAATGGGTCGGAACAAACTTTACGGAAACGTTCAAGGCCTTCATTATGGGTGCATACCCTACGTACCATGGATCGACAACGACGACTTCATCCCCACCATTAAGAACACAGCTCATTACCGCGTACAATGCAGCAGTAACACCGGGGTATATTGATACTTCATCAAAATCACATGGGTGGGCCGACACTCTTGTTTCATAATCAGCAACAGCCCGTCGCAAATTTAATTCCCCGAGAGCCGGTGAATAATGTGTTCGGCCAACTCGCATATGACTAACAGCATTATCAATGATGGGATCAGGTGTTCTGAAATCTGGGTCGCCAATTGATAGAACAACAACATCCTCCCCACGTTGCTGCAGGTTTATCGCCCTATCATGGGTTTTCCAAGCTTCAGACGATGAACAATCCAATCGATGAGCTAATTCGCTATAGTGCATAGATACTCCCAAAGCTTAAAAAGTGATATGAATTTTTCGAGAGTATGTCACGAAGAAATATCAATAAATAGAATCAATGCTCTATAAAATTGATAGAATGTTGACATTTTGATAATATAAACTAACTATATGCAATATTTAGACTCCATAGACCGGAAGCTCATTGGCCTATTGCGAATAAATGCTCGTACGCCAATATCCCATCTATCAAAAGAAATACGGGTATCACGAGCAACCATACAGAACCGGATTAATAAACTCGAGAAAAACGGGGTTATAACAGGTTACACAACCTTACTCGTCAGCGGATCAAACGATGATCTTGCGCTAGTCCGAGCGCTCATGAACATTGAACTCGATGGAAATGTATATCATCGAATAAAATCATGCCTACTCGAAGAGCCGGCTGTAACCGCTATTCATTCCACCAACGGACGTTGGGACATAATTGTTGAGCTACAAACTAACTCCCTCGAAACTTTCGACGAAGTGCTTAGCCGAATAAGAGGGCTAAATGGTATAGCTACATCAGAGACAAGTATTCTGTTGACTTCGACACGGGTTAGTTCACAACAAGCTTGAAGTTACCCAACCAAAGCTGCGGCTACTGATAAAGTGTAAATATTCAAACTTGATTTGCCGGACGCGATGATCTAGGTTGGATATCGTCTGATACTGGCAGAAAAATGGTAAAAGCAGGTGATCGATTGACTTTTACGACTGGCTCTCGAGTCCTCAGCGCTTGTGGACACTCATTAGAAAATTTACAATATGGGAGTGCGCTACACAAACCGATATAAAACTACGTATTTCAAGACCACTAACACTACTTTGTTTGCTGTATTACTGATTATAGGAAAACTTTTATCACCGATATTTTAAAACGGAGTTTTCAAACAGCCTCTACTCAAAGCGGCCATTGGTAATGCGTGGAATAGTGAGCCGTTTGAGGCGTTGATATGTCTATTAGCAGGCGTTTGAGGCTGGAATTAGTTCTTATCAGCATCTTCAAGGGGAAATGGATCAATGGCTGCTCGTCTATTTTCAACAAGTTTTACCAACGCAAGATGTTTTGGGGTATTTTGCTGCTGCCTAGTTGCTTCCGTATTTCCCGATAAATTGATAATTTATAGAAAAAAGTGGTTAGTTCATCTAGTGACAATGACAACCAACCTAGTAACTAATTATAATTGTGTTGAATCGACGACGAACTGATTAGAAAGGGATTTGGTGTTTGTGCGAGTAAATTTCTGCATGGGCTTATGCAGTGAAAGCGAAATTTATTACCTTAACGAACTTAGGGTATCTTAATTTACCAAGTACAAAGCTTACAACTTATGCATAACTTTAAAATCAGAAATAAATTATTTGGGACTTACCCGATAATATTCCATCACCCCGGTTACGTTGGTGGTCCCAATAATATTGTAGGCATTTTGAAGATTAAAAAATTGTTTTTTAATTTCGTCAAAGGGCCTTCAGGCCAGACTTTTTTGGACCGAAAGGAGATGATTAAATACGAAATTCCTGCAAGTAGAGAGCTTCCGACTCCAGACATATGCAAGGAATTAACCGTCATTTTTATAACTAACTTAAAAGAAATGGGTAGCGCACCAAGAAGCTTGGATTATTTTGGTATGCCATACAGAGTATTAGGCTCTGAAGTTAAAAACTGGAAGAACTCAGAAAAAATTGCCCTTTTAATCAAGGAGCTTCCTCTAATTACGACCAAATACTTCCTGCTCATGGATACAGATGATACCTTTGCTGTAGATAAGCTAGATCGGATTCTCGAAGAGATAAAAAGTAAGCCTGAATGTAAAATGCTATTAAATGCTGCACAAAACTTCTGGCCTGCTGAACAGTTAGAAAAATATGATGTCCTAAGTTTTTGCGACAAGATAGGGAAGGAGAAAAAGAGCGCACACAAGTACATAAATTCAGGGGTTTTTATTACCGAGACAGCATTTTATCGAAAGATAGTCCCAGACATGGATGTCACTAAGGCTCCCTTAATCGGCTCTGATCAGTCTTTATTTTATTTACTATATAAGAAGTACTATCCAAAAGTTCAACTAGACTACCACTGCAAGGTTTTTCAATGTGAATTCGATCAGGAACTAGTGATTGAAGCAAAATCCATTCCGAGTTGGAAAAGAATATATATCCACACAGAGAGCAAGATTTACCCTTACTACCTAATCTATTTAAAGAATAGACAGAAACTGCTCCGCTATCTTTACCGTTTTTCCCATTAAGGATTGATAATTTCAGTAGTCCTTTTAGAATCGACTGCTCGGCAATTAAGGACCCTAGCTAGGTTGTGAAATTTTCAGCGTGGTGGGAGTTCAGATTTGATGATTTCAGTGGGCCGACGAGCCAGTTCAATTCGATTTGACTGATCAGAAACGGATTTGGTGTTTGTGCGATTAAATTACCGAAGGGGCTTAAAGTAGTGAAAGTAACGTTTATAACATTGACCAACTCAGGATATCTTGATTTCACAAGAAATTGCTTAGAGTCTTTGAGGCGAATTGGGTTCGAAAGTTATTTGCACTGTTATTGTTTAGACCCGAGATGTTATGAAGAACTAAGTAAAGAGCATGATCTTGTTCATATGGTAAAGGATAATTCTGAGGTCATTCATGATTTACAAGATTTTCGAGTAGGACAATGGGCCCACGTCACTTTTAATAAATTTAGAATCATTAGCGAAAATTTAAACAAATATGATTATGTGGTCTTTACAGACGGCGATATTGTTTTCGAAAACATGGAATTCATTCGTTACCTAGAAAGTAATATTGGAGATAATGATATTCTGTAGAAGTTTCGATCTAATCTGACACATTGCAATGATTAGAGGTTGCAAAGAAGAGAGTTACCCGTTTTGATGTAATTGCTTACATCACACAAAACGTTAAAGGTAACTCTCATGATTCATACT
>CAJQKF010000068.1 GCA_905478855.1 uncultured Gammaproteobacteria bacterium | reverse complement strand
GGTAAAAAGAAGGTTAGCGGTTGTATCGTGTTGTCTTACTTCGCCATTTACGCGGGTTGTGAGAGTAAGGTTATCAAAAGCCGCAAACTCATCTGTGGTGACTAGATGAGGGCCGAAGGATCCGCTCTTGTCGAAATTCTTGCCTTGAGTTACATTAAATTTTGAATGCCTGAGCCAATCTCGCACGCTGCCGTCATTAAGCAGAGTCAGTCCGGCGATATGATCCCGTGCGGCGGATTCCTGAATGCGTCTGCCTGCCTTACCAATAACAATTGCAATTTCACCTTCATAATCAAACTGCACGGACTCCGGTGGGCGAATCATGTTTTCACCGTGAGCAACGAAAGAACCGGGATTACGGATAAATAGGCTTGGGTTGGGTGGTAAGGTGGAATTATCCAAGTACTCATCGTTTCGGTTTACGTAATTCACCCCAATGCAGTAAATGGTTCCGGTGTTTTCTAAAGGTCGCAAAAGCTTTACTGCAGCACATTCAATATCCGCAGTTTCTTTATCATATACAGCCTTGGCCAACGCTAATCCATCATGACTAAACAAGGATTTAACATCAGGAAAGCCGGTTAAATGACTGGATAAATTTACGATTCGATTATCCTTGTATGCACCGTAAGATACCTGTCCATCAAACAAATAGGTTATAAGACGCATTAGATCATCTCCGCACGTTCAAGTACTTTATCCAGTCTTTTTTCCAGCTCGGGTGTGGCCGGCATCATCGGTAATCGATGCTCATTTTCTGGGATAATGCCCATGCGCTTCATCATATATTTCATTGGAATCGGATTGGTGTCGTAAAACACAGCCTGATTCACTTCAAGCAACTTTTGGTGATGGCTTTGCGCCAATTGTAGATCGTTATTCCATACCGCCACGCACATGTCTGACAAGACCTGAGGGCGAAGGTTGCCAATTGCATTCATCAGACCACATGCGCCTACGGCCATCATTGGGAAACTCAATTCTTCCAACCCAACGAAAATTTTGAAATCAGCGCCTTGTGCGCCGATACACTCGGAGACAAATCCCAGATCGTTTACCGCATGCTTCATTCCGCAGAACGAAGGCGATAGGTCCGCTAGTTGGTTGACAGTATCTAGGGTAACGCTCACGGCGGTTCGGCCAGGAATGTGGTAAATCATCCAGGGTATTTCAATATCCCCCAGCGCTTGCAAGTAATACTGAATTAACCCGCGTTGAGGTGGCTTGATGTAATACGGCGTGACAATCAGCAGACCATCAACATCATGACTTGCTGCGTGCAAAGTGAGGGCTGTTGTTTCTGCTAGGGATTGAGAGCCCGTTGCTACAACAACCGGGATACGGCCAGCAACGGTTTTTACCGCTGTATCAACCAAGTTGTTGCGTTCTTCAACAGTTAATGTGGAAGGCTCGGATGTTGTTCCATTTACCAAAACGCCATGGCTACCTTTAGCTATCTGGAATTCAACCAATCCGGCATAGGCGTCATAATCGACCGCACCATTTTTGAAAGGCGTAATGAGTGGTGGGATGGATCCTTTTAGACGACTTGCTTTATCTATCATGGTAAGTATTACTTGAATTTGCTATTAGATATGCATAAACTTAACATGTTAACTAAATTCTCGCAAGCATATAAAGGTATCACAAATGGCTCATTTAATCGTCGAATATTCGGCAAATCTTAACGGTCGTCTATCGATTAAATCGCTAATAGAACAGGTTCATGCATCCGCAATTAACACCGGAATGTTTCCTGTAGGCGGATTACGAACACGCGCTGCGCAGCGAAATCACTATGCGATAGCGGATGGTGATGAATCGAATACGTTTGTGCATATTATTGTCAGGGTCGGGCATGGACGGGACCCACAAACCAAGCAAGCGGCGATGCAGTTGATATTCGATCAAACTAGCGAATTTTTAGAACAAATATTTGATCAGGCTCCATTGGCAATATCGTTAGAACTAGTAGAGATCGATCCACTGTACAGTTTTAAAAAGAATAATACCCACGAGTATGTAAAATCGCGATCCGTTTAGGTCGGTTCCCGAGTAACGTGTAAATTCAGAGAACTATATGTCAGTTAGAGAAGAAAATATTCAGATAGCAAGGGGCCATCTTGAGCGATTTCAGAAGCATCCATTGGGCCATCTAATTGGTGGTTCGAGTGTTGAAACGGGGGCGCTATTTGAAAACTGTTCGCCTGTGAATGGGGAGTCTCTCGGTTCGGTTTTTTCGGGGACGGCAAATCACATAGATGCAGCGGCAAGTGCAGCGGCAGATGCCTTTCCCGACTGGGTTTCGGCGTCAGGCAAGGCAAGGCGTCAACTTCTGCATCGGGTTGCCGACTTAATTGTGGCTCGGGAACAGGAAATTGCCTTTGTAGAATGCATGGATACGGGGCAAGCACTGCGTTTTATGAGTAAGGCGGCATTGCGAGGCGCTGAAAATTATCGTTTTTTTGCAGATCTCGCACCACAGGCCAACGATGGACATTCCTTACCAACGCAAGACCATATTAACTACACAACACGCAAAGCAATCGGTCCTGTTGGTGTGATAACCCCATGGAATACGCCTTTTATGTTATCCACCTGGAAAATAGCACCGGCACTGGCGGCTGGCTGTACCGTTGTTCACAAACCCGCAGAATGGAGCCCACTATCTGCGCGTTTGTTGCATGAAATAATGATCGAGGCCGGCTTGCCGGCTGGTGTGGTTAATCTGGTAAATGGTTTTGGCGAAACAGTTGGCAAGGCACTTACCGAACATCCAGCAATAAAAGCCGTAGCGTTTGTTGGGGAATCAAGCACCGGCAGTGCGATTATGCAGCAAGGTGCGGAAACATTGAAACGCGTACATTTCGAACTCGGCGGCAAAAACCCGGTCGTTGTATTCGATGATGCAGATATTGAACGGGCAGTGGATGCAGCGGTTTTTATGATCTATAGCTTAAATGGAGAACGATGCACATCGTCGAGCCGTCTTTTGGTTCAATCAACGATTTATGATGCGTTCACGCAAAAAGTTGCGCAGCGGGTAAAAAATCTAAAGGTAGGACATCCACTTGATCCATCTACCGAAGTCGGACCACTCATTCATCCTCGGCATGTGCAAAAGGTAATGTCGTATATGGATATTGCAGAGCACGATGGTGCGACAATTTCCGTTGGCGGTACACGCACCGCAAACGAGGGCTGGTATGTGAACCCTACACTGTTTACTAACGCCAATAATTCAATGCGTATTGCTCAGGAAGAAATATTTGGACCGGTGCTAACGGCTATACCCTTTTCAGATGAAGCGGAAGCCATTCAAATAGCCAACGATACGCAATACGGTCTAGCTGGGTATCTATGGACTACAAATACGGGCAGAGCGCATCGGGTAGCCAATCAGATGGATGTTGGTATGGTCTGGGTGAATTCTGAAAATAACCGACACTTACCGTCGCCATTTGGAGGAACAAAGGCGAGCGGAATCGGCCGCGACGGTGGCGACTACAGTTTTGATTTCTATATGGAAACGAAAAATATTTGTGTGGCATTCGATACTCACAAGGTACCCGGGTTAGGCAAGTAATGGATAAACCGGTTCGAAACATACTTTTCATAATGGCGGATCAGCTTCGCTGGGATTATCTAGGCTACGCCGGGCATCCTTCGATTCGCACCCCAAACATAGATAAACTGGCGCAACGCGGCGTTAATTTCACCAACAGTTTCGTGCAGGGTACGGTATGCGGTTCTTCCCGTGCATCTTTTTATACCGGACGTTACGTTTCGAGCCATGGCGCTACCTACAACAACTATCCGCTTCGAGCAGATGAATGGACCTTAGGTGACCACCTCGGTGAAGCCGGTATGCGAAATGCCCTTATTGGCAAGACACATATGCGAGTTCTTGCCGACGAACTATCGCGCATTGGCATCGACCCTACCTCCAAAATCGGTCAGCGTCGCATGCAGGCTGGATTCGAGCCCTATGAGCGTGATGATGGCCTGCATCCCGATATGTCTGTAAACCCAAATCTGCGTTATAACCAGGTTTTACGCGACAGTGGTTTCAGTGGTAAGAATCCATGGCATGAGTGGGCTAATTCGGCGATTGATGACAACGGCGATGTAGTGAGCGGCTGGTATATGCGCAACGCGCATTTGCCAGCACGTATTCCGGAGCAGTTTTCAGAAACCGCCTACATGACGGATAGGGCGATGCAGTTTATGCAGGAGGAGAGCAACCACCCTTGGTGTATGCATTTATCTTATATTAAGCCTCACTGGCCTTACATGGCGCCTGAGCCGTACCATAATATGTATGGAGTGGAGGATTGTATTCGCCCGGTTCGAGATAACGGTGAACGACAATCCGGCAACCCGGTGTATCAAGCCTATCAGCAGTCTTTGGAGAGTCGCACATTTGCCGAGGATGAATGCCGACAACACGTAATACCTACCTACATGGGGTTAATCTCTCAGCTTGATGACCACTTGGGTCGACTTTTTAAATACATGGAAAACCAAGGGATATTGGATGAAACCATGATTGTTTTTACTTCGGATCACGGCGATTATCTTGGCGACCATTGGCTCGGCGAAAAGGAGATGTTTTACGAGCAAGCATTACGTATTCCAATGTTGATTGTGGATCCGAGAGAAAGTGCAGATGAAACCCGTGGAACAACATGTACCGACATGGTTGAATCCATAGATCTTATCCCCACATTGATGGACGCAGCAGGATTCAATTGGCACAATCATATACTTGAAGGAAAGTCGTTGATGCCTGCTATAGGTGGAGAGTCAGTGGCCGTGGAAGGGGTATTCTGTGAGTTGGATTACAGTCTCAAAAAGGCAAGACACCGCCTACAGGTTGAACCTCAGCAATCCCGTGGGTTTATGCTTCGCACGGATGACTGGAAGTATTGTGTTTACAAGGGCTTTGATCCCCAATTATTCGATTTAAAAGCTGATCCAGCCGAATTAAATGATTTAGGTGCTGATTTCAATCATCGATCGATACGCTCTGATTTAGATGGGCTTATTATAGATTTTTACCAGAGTAGAAAATACCGCTTAGGCATTTCTGATGCAATAATTTCGAGTCGTACCGGGCGAGCTGCTGAGTTTGGTTATTTGTTTGGACATTGGTAACTCCAGTTTTTCAAGATAGAACTATTGATAATTAAGGGTCGTAGTAAATAGATGGTTAAAATAACGAAAGTGTATACCCGTACAGGTGATAAAGGCGAAACCGGATTGGTTGGCGGTCGACGATTACCGAAAACTCATTCGCGTATTGAGTCGTATGGCACGGTTGATGAGCTAAATGCCTTAATTGGAATTGTGCGTAGCTGGAATAGCCAAAAATCTGGATCCTTACGTCGAAATAAATTTGATCTAATACTCGAAGCCGTGCAGCAAAAACTGTTTGATTTAGGTTCTGAGTTGGCTACATATCCTGGGGATGAATACGAAGGTCAGATTACACTGCGCGAAGAAGATTCACTATGGTTAGAGGAAATAATCGATGCCATGAATGAAGAACTACCCAAGTTGTTTAGCTTCATATTACCGGGCGGAACCCCCATGAACGCATCGCTGCACCAAGCGCGGACCGTCTGCCGTCGTGCAGAGCGAGAAGTTTTACGCCTAAAATTAGAGGAAAAGGTCAGTCCTTATGCGGTTATGTATCTTAATCGCTTATCAGATGCGCTGTTTGTTTTTGGGCGTTGGGTGAGCGCTACAATGGATGAGCAGGAAACACTATGGGAACCGGGCAAACCATATCCAGATTGGCGCTGGGATGCCTGATTAAATTAGATGAATTGTATTGCAAGGACCTCACTGTAATCGCCCATGAAAGCAAACGCATTACGACAACGATTTGTTGCATTACGCAGCAATAAGCTATTCGAACTGTTTGTTATAACGGTTATTATTAGCTCAGCCCTACTCGTTGGCGTTAAGACATACGAAATTTCCCCGGGCAAGCAAGACCTTATGCGACTGCTCGATTGGGCGGTCACTGTTTTTTTCGTCGCTGAACTCACCGTACGTTTTGTAGCAGAGGAGAATCGAAAACGATTTTTCCATGATTTCTGGAATACCTTTGATACGTTGATTGTTCTAGTCAGCCTTATCCCGATAGATAATTCAGATTTAGCACTAGTAGCACGTCTGGTGCGTGTGTTTCGTGTATTGCGTATGGTGTCCTTTATTCCAGAATTACGCATACTGCTTGTGTCTCTAATTAAGGCGTTGCCTCAGCTAGGGTATGTAGCACTGCTAATGTTTATTATTTTTTATATTTACGCGGCTATAGGTAGTACGCTTTTCGAATCGATAAACCCGGTTTTATGGGGAGATATTTCGATTTCGATGCTAACCCTGTTTCGCGTGATGACATTCGAAGACTGGACCGATGTAATGTATGAAACAATGGTGGTATACCCACTAAGCTGGATATTTTATATCACGTTTATTTTCTTTACTGCATTTGCCTTTCTTAATATGATCATCGGCATTGTGGTTGGAGTTATGGAGCACGAGCATGCAAAGATTCAAAAGGAAGATGCAATGCAGCGGGGCGAGCCCACACTGCAGGATTTACAAGACCAGCTGCAGGAACTTGCGAGGCTGGTAACAGCAAACTCGCCGCCCGAAAGATTAACCGATAAAATCTAAATAGTATTTTTGCGAAGCAATCGCTTCACCTTCTCTATGTTTTCTGCAACACCTGGTAAATGGGGGTTTACCTTTAGCGCGTATTCAAATGCGGCGATTGCATCGGTGTGGTCCCCTGTTTCTGTGAGTATCACACCCAGTCCAGACATGGCACCAAAATGCCGGGGCTCACGGGTTAATGTTTCTCTTATATCGTTTATCGAATCATCATATCTATCCATCAAAAAGTACAGTGTGGCCCGTTTGTTCCACCCTTCGGCAAACGTTGGTTCTAGTTCAATTATTCGATCAAATTGGGCTAGAGCGCCTTTATACTGACGGGCATTCATTAATGTTACACCTGCATGCATCAGTTTATTGATATCGTCTCGATCGTTGTATGTCCATATTTGCCATATTTTACTGGTTAGTTTCTGGGCACTGTGAGAATCCGAAGTATCATTTAGTTTATCGAATAACAATTCAAGTTCCGGCGCATTTTGGTCTGCATTGCTAAGCGATGATAACGAGAAAAGCACAGTAGCAAGCAGGATAGAGCGAAGTTTCATACCAATTCCTCGAGCAGATGAGCAATGTCGATTGCTGTTTAACTCTTTAAATGTAAACGATGCGTCTATCTTAATTTGACTCGCAACAAAAAAACAAATCGATGCTGCGGTTTTGCACAAAAAATGCAGGGGTGTGGAGAGATCGTAATCTAGCGCAGGCAGGGAAGTAAAGGAGGGGCAATAAAGATAGGTCAGTCGCCAAATGACGACTGACCCGCGCGAGTCTAGCTTCGTATCATTGTGCTGCCGACCTGATTCGGAAAGTAATCTTCACAAACACCTTCGCGGAATACATCAGCCGTTGCGCAGTGCAGCCCGCCGCCAAACGGATAGGCATCACGGAAAGCCAAGGGCAGAACATTCATTCCGAGTTTATCCATCTGTTCCATTTGCGTGGTTTCGCTGGCTTCAACAATAACCGTGTTGTGATCAAGTACAAGGCAGTTCATCGATAGCCAAACACTTGAATAGCATAACGGTGGCGGTGTGTCATTTGACGGTAGCGCAGCGTCGACGATCTGCCAGTCATTTGCAGTAAATATTTTTATCTGCTCGTCAGCAAGTTTACGGTTCGGATTATTAATGATTAACCCGGGGCGTAGCGGCACAAATGTCGCATCAATGTGGATTGGATAAGGATCTCCCGGAAAATTAACCGCGTGAACACGATGATCTGGAAAGTGGCGTTGTAGCCATTCCATCGCGCGACGATTCGTTGTTAAGCCGTGTTGGCAAAATAGATCTTTGCCCAGTCGGCATACATCGGCCGCATCAAACAACGGTTCATGTTCTGTTGTTACGAAATTTAGCTCTGCAGTTCGCTTTAGGCGTTCTTCAATGGTAATTTCATCAAAGTATCCAGATTGGTACGATTCGTCGGTCAAACGGGGTCGTGGTGCCTGCTCCCAGCGAAAATTAGGATCTTCATCAAAATACTGTTGCATCAGCGGGTGGTACGCAAGGTATTCAAAGTAACGGCAACGAAATGACATAGGCGCCATTAAGATTTCGCTACCAATCGTCAGCAGCACATCCCGTGGAGGCATGCATCCGAACATTGAACCCGCACTGAAATCCGGTGTGCTTACCGCTTGATTCCACTGTATTGGCGTTGGTCGATCGACGCGTATTCCGCGGTTTTCCAGTAAGCTTGCCAGGCTATCTAATTGTATATTGGCTTTCTCTACGGTCTCTAACGGACGCGGGCCCCACATGCCACGCATATCACTGTCTTCCGGAACCTTGGCTTCGGTCGCTAATTCTGAAGGCGGGATACAGGTATGATCAGCACGCCCTACAATAACGTGCTTAAGTGGATCGAACTCGTTCCAAGAGCTAACAGTAGTATTTTTCATAATGTTACTAGTTAAGAATAAGGTTAATATAGGAGAGCGGATTTTGCATATAGTTGGAACAAGTGTCTACCCGTTTGGCTTTTTGTATGCGACATCAACCATCTTTAACTCAAACCACCTAAATTGGTTAAATTAACAATGAATAGTAAAGAAACTGGGGATCTCATTCTAACTCAGGAGCAAAAAGATCATTTTGCGAGCCAGGGCTATTTAGTTATCCGTGAGTTCGTGTCTGCACAGCAGTGCGCTGCGATAAATACTATTGTTGAAGATTCTCTGCACCCGCCGTTAGCGCCTTTGGAATTTGAGGCGGATGTTCGTTATCCTGGCGCACCCGTTGCTAAAACAGCTCTTGGCGGTTTCACACCGCGCCGATTGTTGCACGCATATACGCGTGAGACTCGATTTCGACAGGCTGCAGCAAACGAGAAACTTCTGGCTGTCTTAAAACAACTCATGTCTGCCGAGCACGTCGCTTTATCGCAGAATCATCATAACTGTGTCATGACCAAGTATCCCGGCTTCGGCAGCGAAACCAACTGGCATCAGGATGTACGCTACTGGTCATTTGATCGGCCTGAGTTGGTTAGTATGTGGTTGGCATTGGGCGAGGAGTATTCAATCAATGGTGGGCTTAGTTTAATTCCCGGCTCCCATTTAACCGACTTGGATCGGGGTAGGTTGGATGCGAATTTATTTCTAAGAACAGATCTGCCGGAAAATCTTGAGTTAATAGATTCTGCGGTTTCGGCTAATCTCTCATGCGGTGACGTCTTGTTATTTCATTGCCGTACGTATCACGCTGCCGGACAAAATAGATCAACAACCGTTAAGAAGTCTCTGGTGTATACCTATCGCGATGTTTCCAACCAACCGATACCCGATACCCGATCGGCAACCTATGAAGATATAGAGCTTGCCTGATCTTGCGCCAGTGCTTTCGTTTTGTTTGGCGATGGTGATATAGTAAGCTGTATTAATGTATAGTTTTAGTGTTTACGATTGTTGATTCTCTTCTTTCAAATTAAAGTCGGTGTGCCGATCTTTTTGAATCCCGTTTAATGTCAAAACACATCGTGTTTCGATGAAAAACTTAACTTCATGTTATGCGTAAACGTTGTACAAAATTTCGAAAAAATTTTATAGTTCAACCCCGTTATTCTGCCCTCAATTGGTACTACATTGGTATGTTTAGGCGATTTTTTCGTCACATAGGCCCTTCTTGATACGTAAATTTACAGATTCACCTAAATAGTTATCTTATATTTATCAGTTATTTATAAATTCTAGTTGCTATGATTTCTACACTACGTATTTGTTTTGTAAAGCCAGATTGTTTTGAATCTGACGGTTTTTATATACCGTAAATCTGGGTACTAAATCTCATTTAAGTGTATGAATTTACGTGCAAATATCGTCCTGTTGGGATAAAATTTTGAACGGAAGTAAGTGTTTAGTAGGCAATTGCTCAGAAATATATTCTGAGTGAAAAGATTAAGATTCACAGAGTGTGTAAAAACTTAATAGGGAAGCACTGTATTTTTATACAGATTAATAAAGTGAGAGGCTTCTGTGATTTGTAATAAATATTTGCACTGCTGTCCCGTTAAGGAAAAAGAAATGGCCTAGTTTTCGAGCGATTTGATAAAATAGGGTTTACGACAACTCATTGAATCAAATCAAAAAACCAGACCATGGCACATTGTAATACAGTTTTTAA
>CAJQKF010000067.1 GCA_905478855.1 uncultured Gammaproteobacteria bacterium | reverse complement strand
CCGCTGCTGACTATGCCTCCTTTATGTCTTTGACCGGTGCGCTTTACCCTTCTTCGATTATTTCAAAACCAATACTGCCGTTTTTATCCTTCTAGCACAAAATAATACCCATGCTGGCCCCATTGTCACCGCTTCATACTTTATAACGGAAACGTAGTGACATTGTCTAAAACCAAATTCATCAAAAACAACTGCCCGTAAATGGAAGTCGACACCCGTCTACCATTCGCTTCTTATAGTCGTACTGAAGGGCTACTCGCGTATAACCATAATAAGGGTATGTGTTAGAACGTAATGCTTTAATTGTCCTTGCTTGCGGCTGTTATAAGCTTGCCTATAGTTAGGCCCTGAACCAAAATGGAAAATGCCACAACAACATAGGTCACCGTGACAATTACTGAACGTTCTGGACCAAGCGGGAGTGATAATGCCAGAGCAATGGAAATACCCCCACGCAGGCCTCCCCATGTCAAAATACGAATTGCACGGTGGGAAAACTCTCGTTTAAATCTGAGTAACTGGATAAGCGAGCCAATGCCTACAAATCGTGCAAATAATACGATGACGATCGCCATAATTCCTAGCAGTAGATTTTCAGGCTTTAAGGCTATTACTAACAGTTCCAGGCCAATTAGCACGAACAACACCGTATTCAGTATTTCATCAATAAGTTCCCAGAAGGTGTCTAAATGTTCGCGGGTTTTATCGCTCATAGCATGTCGACGGCCGGAGTTTCCGATTAACAAACCGGCTATCACAGCAAAGATGGGTCCGGAAAGGTGGAAATGGGTGGCCAACGCATAGCCCCCGGATATCAATGCCAGACTAAGTAAAATTTCTACTTGATAATTATCGATACGTTTCATCAGCGCATAGACCGTGGCTCCGAGGATTAATCCGAGAAGAATTCCGCCTCCAACTTCTACGATAAATAATTCGGATATGTACGCAGGCGTGGCTTCGTTACCTTGGAGTATACTGAGTAGGACGATAAAAAGAACAACACCGATACCGTCATTAAAAAGAGATTCACCGGTGAACTTTATTTCTAGACTCTTCGGAACGCCTAGTTTCTTTAGAATACCCAATACCGCGATCGGATCGGTTGGTGAAATTAACGCACCAAATAGAAGACACCAAATCCACTGAAGTTCTATACCTACAAGTTGCGATGCGTAGAAGAATAAAGTGGCCACTATCATCATCGACACTAACACCCCAATTGATGCGAATGTCAGTATGGTCCATTTTTGCTTAAGCAAATCGTCGAGGTTAACGAACATTGCACCTGCAAATAAAAGCGGCCCTAACATTGCGTGTAACAGCGTATCGTCAAAATCAATGCTTGAAATAAAAACTCGAGGTAAATTGCTGATGGGAAAACCCAAGTAATCGCTAACTAGCAATATTAGAGAAAAACACGAGGCGACAGCCATTGCACCTATAGTTACTGGCAGCTTGAAATACCGATAATTTAAGAATGCAAAAAATGCAGTGAGGCTGATGGCAATGGCGAACAATTCTTGTTGTGGCATGATAAGTATCTAAATTTAGAAAGTTTTAATGTGAATTCTGAGCAATTAGGATGTCGAATCGGGTGGTAGCTATTAAATACTCGTATTTCGCGTAGACATCAAACTTATCTGCTCGATACTCGCAAATTTTATTGCCAATTTGGTTGGAAATTGCTACGAATTTAGTTCATCAGACGTCCAAAAAAGGTAAAATACAATTTAACCAGTCTAATCGAATATTTATGCAACCGAAAAATAACTATAGTTACGAAGAATTGCTAGCCTGCGGGCGTGGCGAGTTGTTTGGTGAAGGTAATGCTCAATTACCATTGCCACCTATGTTGATGTTTGATCGAATTACTCATGTGGCAGATCAAGGTGGAGAACACGGCAAAGGTGAAATTATTGCAGAACTGGATATTAATCCCGACTTGTGGTTTTTTGCCTGCCATTTTCAGGGGGATCCAGTTATGCCCGGCTGTTTGGGTGTTGATGCGCTGTGGCAATTAATTGGATTTTATCTCGGCTGGAAAGGCGGACCTGGTCACGGTCGAGCCTTGGGTGCGGGCGAAGTGAAGTTTACTGGCCAAGTAATACCAAGTTCTAGTTTAGTTCGTTATCGTGTTTCTTTTAAGCGGGTGATAATGAGAAAATTATATATGGGAATAGCTGACGGTGAGGTCGAGGTTGATGGTCGACTTATTTACACTGGCAAGGATATGCGGGTAGGCTTGTTCCAAACAACAGACAATATGTAGAGGATATTCAGTTGAGACGAGTAGTAGTTACAGGACTTGGGATCGTTTCCAGTATTGGTAACAACAAAATCGAAGTGGAAAGCTCTTTGCGAGCCGGACGGTCTGGAATAGTTCATGCTGAGGAATACGCACATTACAAAATGCGCAGTCAGATACATGGCGCCTTGAATATCAATACAGCAGAGCATATCGACCGAAAACTTTTGCGTTTTATGGGTGATGCGGCGGCTTACAATTACATAGCTATGAAGGAAGCCGTTGTCGATTCAGGTTTGGAAGATGGTGAGATTTCAAATGAACGCACTGGACTAATCGTTGGCAGTGGCGGTGGTTCGACAGAAAACACTGTTGCAGCAGCAGATCTGCTTCGCGAAAAAGGTGTGCGTCGTGTTGGTCCGTATATGGTTACACGAACCATGAGCAGCACCACAGCAGCATGTCTGGGTACTGCGTTTAAGATTAAAGGAGTCGGGTATTCTATAAGTTCCGCCTGTGCAACAAGCGCTCATTGCATAGGAAATGGAGCAGAGTTAATTCAGCTTGATAAACAGGATGTTGTCTTTGCTGGTGGCGGTGAGGAGTTGCATTGGACGATGTCAGTATTATTTGATGCCATGGGAGCTATGTCTTCAAAATATAATGAAACTCCGGAACTCGCATCACGTACCTATGATGTTGATCGCGATGGGTTTGTTATTTCTGGTGGCGGCGGAATGTTAGTTCTTGAAGAGTTAGAACATGCTAAAGCGCGGGGCGCACGTATATATGCAGAGTTAACGGGATACGGCGCTACATCTGATGGCTTTGATATGGTGCAGCCTTCCGGTGAAGGTGCCGTTAGGTGTATGCGTCAGGCTATGGCCAATTTGAAAGAACCGGTACAGTACCTAAATACTCATGGAACCAGCACCCCGATTGGAGATCGTCGGGAAATTGCGGCGATTCGCGAGGTATTTGGTTCTAATTTGCCGTCAATAAGCGCGACAAAATCAATGACGGGTCATGCGTTAGGAGCGGCCGGGGTTAATGAGGCGGTTTATTCACTCATTATGCTTAACGGGGATTTCATCGCACCATCAATTAACATAGAAACACTCGATCCTGAAGCGGTCGGTTTGCCTATAGTGACGCAAACTCATGAGCAGAAATTAAATACGATTATGTCGAACAGCTTTGGATTTGGCGGCACAAACGCTACCCTGGCTTTTAGTCGATACACAGATTAGGTTTTAAGCTATGCGGACGTCATCCAGTCTGTTATTTCTATCTGACGAGATTTCACATCAGCGTACCGATGATTATTCAAGAAATCGTGCCGTAGTAATATGGCTTGTAGCCTGTGCAGTTACGATATTGGGTATGATTTTACTAGGTGGTGTTACTCGACTTACCGGTTCCGGTTTATCGATGGTGGACTGGCGACCGATCATGGGTATATTTCCGCCGATGAGTAACGAATCGTGGATAGCTGTATTCGAACAATATAAGCTTTTTCCTGAATACCAATACGTTAACACCGGTATTTCATTGTTGGAGTTTAAAACGCTATTCTGGTTTGAGTACGCCCATAGACTATTAGGAAGGTTTATCGGTCTCCTGTTTTTTCTGCCGTTACTATACTTCTGGAGAAATGGCGATATCCCACGTTGTATAAAGCCGCACATGTTAATTTTATTGTTGCTGGGTGCCGTTCAGGGATTATTAGGATGGTACATGGTAAAGAGTGGTTTAGCTGACAATCCACATGTGAGTCAGTATCGGTTAATGTCCCACTTATGTCTGGCTGTGCTTATATTTGGTTATATTATTTTTATATCTGCAGAGCTTAGGCGACGAAATACGGTTGGGTTATTAAAAAACTATAAACATGCAACTGCATTTCCTGCCGTACTACTGACGTTGACATTTGTCATGATTGCGTTAGGGGGGCTGGTAGCTGGTACTAAGAGCGGCCAGATTTACAATACATTTCCGCATATGAACGGTGAGTTGGTTCCAACCGGTTTGCTTGCTCTAAGTCCCATGTGGATAAATATATTTGAGAACCCTGTAATGATTCAGTTCAGTCACCGAACGGTAGCTTGGGTTTTACTCGTGGCTGGAATAGCATACTTCTTGTTTGTTAATGTGACCAAATCATCACACCTCAAGATTATGGCTGGTTTGTTAATGGTGGCTATTTTTTTTCAGGGAATGCTAGGCATTTTTACGCTTCTTAATAAAGTACCGGTTGTTCTTGGAGTGCTTCATCAAGGAGGCGCCATGGTTGTTTTTCTTATAGCGGTTTTACTGTATCAGCGGAGTCGGCACATTGAAATTATGTCGTAAAATTTTATTAGACACGACTACACGATATTTTCAGTCGGTCTTCTTCGCACTTCTTCTGTCGAGTTCTGGCGCAGGTGCAGCATCTGATGAGAGTTTTTCTTTTGATGCGCTCATGGCTGCTTTAGGAACAAATTCCGCATTTAGTTCACAATTTGTCGAGACTCGTTCATCAATTTTCCTGTCCAAGCCCATAGAACTGTATGGCACAATAATTTTTGATGCCGATCATGCAATGGAAAAGATAATTGAGAAGCCATTTTTTGAGCATTTTATTATTAACAGTGAATTCATAGTGGTTCATAGAAAAAATGTTGATGGAAAGTCTGAAACAACGAAGACTATTCAGTACTCATTGGTAAAGTACCCTTTTTTAGCCAAGGCCATTAGCGGAGTTAGTAACTTATTCGCTGGCGATAGAGTATTGCTCGATGAGTTATATCATTCGACGCTGAGCGGAACAAAAAATTCGTGGAAGCTAGTTCTCGAGCCCAAGGATGTCGATTTATCTGATTTTATTTCATCAATAATTGTCTATGGTAGTACAGGTAAGATACAACGAATTCATACATTGGAAGCTGACGGTGATGAGTCAGATATGATCTTGAGTGATCGGAAGGTTAGTTAGGTGACGAATAGTCGGAATCTTCCTGTTATTGGTATTTGTCTTTTTTTGGCAACATGCATTTTCGTTCTTGTTAGTAGATTTTCTGTAACAACGGACCTAGGGCTATTTTTACCTCAAGGGCAATCTGTAATGGAACAGGCTCTTATGAGCCAGCTAAATAAAGGCGCAAGTAGCAATTTGGTATTTGCTGCCATCTCAGGTGAAAAACCTGAGGAGTTAGCAAAGCTCAACCGAGGTCTAACGAGTCTTTTGTCTGAAGACAAAGCCATTGTGCAGGTGCTGAATGGTGAGATTAAGCTCAGCGAGTCGGATCGGGATTGGGTGATGAATAACCGCTATCACCTAACTCCATCAAATCTTGAGAAGCGCTTTAGTGTGGACGGCCTCAAATCATCGTTCGATGACCGACTTAGAGGTTTAACGTCGCCATTGGCATCATTGGAGAAGAAGTTTTTAACACGAGATCCGGGAGGGGAAATTTTACAGCTTCTCGATCGATGGCAGGGCTCGGCAAATTCTGAAGTTCCGGTCTCCCGAGATGGTATTTGGTTTTCTGCAGATGGTTCTAGATCGCTTTTGATTATTGAACTTAAGTCGACAGGACTAGAGATATCAAGTCGCCAAATGGTTGTTCGCAGGATCTATCAGACTTTCGAGGGACTAAACCCTGAAAACAGCGAACTAGTGCTTTCAGGACCTTCAGTTTTTTCGATGGAAACTCGCGACGTTATAACATCTGAAGCTAAAATATTGACGTTAGTAGCCTCTACGTTGGTTATCTTGTTTTTATTAGGGGCGTTTCATTCTGTTCGTTTATTGTTGTTAACGCTTGTCCCACTGATAGGCGGGGTGGTTGCAGCGTGTGCTGTGGTCATACTTGTATTTGGCAATATTCATGGTATTACATTGGCTTTTGGTGTCACGCTAACTGGGGTCGCTGTTGATTACCCTATCCATTTCTTTTCTCATTTAGGTAGCAAAAAATACGCTTCTTCAGAAGATACGATAAGAACTATTTGGCCAACCCTGCGTCTGGGTGTTCTTTCAACTATCGTTGCTTATCTTATTTTAACGCTTTCTGAATTTACTGGGTTACAGCAGTTGGGCCTGTTTACGGTAGTTGGGTTAATTACTGCCGCTGCGATAACACGTTGGGTTCTACCACGACTAGTTTCTGCTAAGCTAATCACCTCTGATGGTTTGTTGTTTATTCATAAAGCGTTTCGTTTTTGTGGAACCCGATTGGCTGGGAAGGGGGTCTATTTACTCGTTGTTATTCCGCTGGTTATGGCAAGTGTTTACTTTAGCGACACCCCATTGAGAAACCTTGATGTTGATTCTTTAAGCCCGATAGGCCAAGAGAGGCGTAATGATGATCGTCAGATTCGGGCTGATCTTGGTTTCTGGTATGGTGGTAAGCTTATGCTTGTTATCGGAGCCGATAGCGAAGCAGCACTGCGGGCCAGCGAGGATATCCGGGAAAAGCTTGACACGTTGATCGAGCAAGGAGCATTTCAGCGTTATGATATGGCGGCGAATTATGTTCCTAGTCTGCACCAGCAAAAACAGCAACTCGCGGCAATTCCTGATGAAAAAACACTTCGTAGCCGAGTTGACGAAGCGTTAATAGATTCTCCATTTAAAAAAGGTATTTTCGAGCCATTTATCAATCAGGCCATAGCGGCGAAGACTAATCCATTATTGAGTGTTGTTAGCTTGCAGAATTCACAAATGGGGGAACGCTTAAAAGCTATGTTGTTCGAGCAGGATGGATTGTGGATAGCGCCGATATTACTTCATGGTGTTACTGATGAATTTGCATTGCAAAGTTTGAATCAAACAGAGTCAAACGTTCAAGTGATCTACATGAATATTAAGGCCGAAGCTACGCGCATCCTGAGTGACTCTATCGCAAATATTGTCCCTTTGCTGTTAACCGGTATTGTTGCGATATATATATTTTTAGCGATTGGTTTCAAGAGTTTTGTGCGCCCCATACGTGTATTGATGCCAACATTTTGCGCTGTTGCCGTAACTCTAGGGTTCCTTAATGCATTGGGTATATCGTTGACACTCATGCATTTAGTATCGTTGCTCCTTATCGTTGGATTAGGTTTGGACTATGCGTTATTTTATGATCGTCTTAACCATAATTCCGACGAATGGGAATCAACATTCAAGGCTTTGTGGGTTTCGAGTATTACCACCGTATTCGTGTTTGGAATACTTTGCTTTTCAAGTACCCCACCATTGCAGGCGATCGGAGTTACGGTTGGAATAGGCGCATTAATGTGTTTATTTTTTGGGGCGTGCTGGACGCGCACGATCAACACAGACACTACCTAGCGACAGAGTCTTCAACTTAGCCTTTGCTGTTCTGGTTTATACCCGATCTGATGGTTTTTTGGTAAACCGATAAGTTAGCGTGTGTAATTCTCAACAACATATTGTTCAACTAGTTGAATAAACTCGGCTGCTATGTGTTCCCCTTTTAACGTTACGGTTTTTTTGCCATCCTCATACACCGGAGCGACCGGTCTCTCGCCAGATCCTGGAAGACTTATCCCGATATTCGCGTTCTTACTTTCCCCCGGACCATTTACCACACAGCCCATTACCGCAACGGACATATCTTCAACACCCGGATGTTGGGTTTTCCAGACAGGCATTTGATTTCGCAAATACCCTTCAATTTCTTCAGCTAGTCGTTGGAAATAATCACTACTTGTTCTTCCGCAGCCTGGGCAGGAGATGACTTGAGGTGTAAATGATCGAATTCCTAGAGACTGAAGAATTTCCTGGGATATACGGACTTCTTCGCTACGATCGCCACCTGGCCGTGGTGTCAAAGAAACCCGGATTGTGTCGCCAATACCTTGTTGCAACAGTACTGAAATTCCTGCTGTTGAGGAAACAACGCCCTTATGACCCATACCCGCTTCGGTTAAACCTACATGAAGCGGAAAATCACATTGTTTCCCCAATTCTTGATACACCCGAATTAATGGTTGTACGGCACTAACTTTACAGGAAATAATTATTTGATCTTTTTGTAAACCAAGTTCCAAGGCACGCTCTGCGCTGCGGATAGCAGATTCAATAAGTGCCGACTCGGTTACTTCTTCGAGAGGTTTAGGCGTTACTAATTTCGCGTTACTGTCCATTAGTGTGGCTAAAAGATCTTGATCAAGAGAGCCCCAATTAACTCCGATTCGAACGGGTTTTTTATAACGGCAAGCAAATTCAATCATTTCGGCAAACTGACTGTCACGCTTTGAGCCTTTGCCAACATTGCCGGGATTAATACGGTATTTTGATAGTAATTCTGCGCACTCAGGATATTTGCGTAAAAGTTTGTGGCCGTTATAGTGAAAGTCTCCAACAATCGGTGGAACGGTGCCGGTCTTTTCTAGGAGACTAACTATCTCGGGAATAGCAGCGGCTGATTCTTCATTATTTACAGTGACGCGAACAAGTTCTGATCCAGCTTTGGCTAGATTACGAATTTGGTTTGCCGTTGACTTAGCATCTGCGGTATCTGTATTGGTCATGGATTGCACTACGACCGGAGCGTTACCGCCAATCTGTACTTTCCCGACTTGAACACCAATTGTTTTACGTCTGTTAATCACGTTATTTTTTCCCAAACTCGAAGTAATTGATTTTACCTGATATAGAATACTGCAGCCATTGCGATATCGTATTATGGCTATTCGAATCATGAATTATGTGAGTAAAGTGGTAATATAAACGTGCAAATATCCAAATTCATTCAGTGCTTACCTAAGGCCGAGTTGCACCTGCATATCGAAGGGTCATTTGAACCTGAACTTATGTTTAGTATCGCTCAACGGAATAATATCGAATTACCGTTTGAGAAAGTTGAAGATATAAGAGCCGCTTATAATTTTTCAAACTTACAGGATTTTTTGAATATTTATTATCAGGGAATGAACGTTTTACAAGAGAAGCAAGATTTTTATGATCTGACACTTGCGTATTTGCAAAGAGCAAAATTACAAAACGTTCGCCACGTAGAAATATTCTTTGATCCCCAGGGGCATACTGAGCGCGGAATTGAATTTTATACGGTTATTTCTGGTATCTATGCGGCCTTGGAATTTGCGCAGGAAAATTATGATATGAGTTTTCGGCTCATTATGTGTTTTCTTCGTCACTTATCCGAAGAAGCTGCCTTTGTTACATTACAACAAGCAGAACCTTTTCGAAATAAATTATTTGCCGTTGGGCTAGACTCCAGCGAATGTGGTCATCCACCGTCTAAATTTCAACGGGTTTTTTCGGCGGCCAGAAACCAAGGTTATCGTTGTGTTGCCCATGCAGGGGAAGAGGGACCACCGTCGTATATTCGAGAAGCGGTGGAGCTACTTAAGGTTGATCGAATTGATCATGGCAATCGGGTTCTTGAGGATGAGCAGTTAACCCGAGAATTGGCTCAGGCAAAAATCGGTTTTACCGTGTGCCCAATGTCAAACTATAGATTACAGGTGGTACGGGATTACAAGAAACATCCTCTGAAACGAATGTTGGATTCTGGCTTGGTAGTAACTGTAAATTCTGACGACCCTGCATTTTTCGGTGGTTATATAAACGAGAATTTTGAAGTTATGCAAAATAGTCTTCATTTAGAAAATGCTGTCGTAGCGGATCTTGCGCGTGCGTCGTTTACCGCAGCTTTTATGGAAAATGGACGACGCGTGCAGTTACTCAAAGAGCTAGATACGTATCTGGATCAACAAAGCAACAACCAGTAGACAATTTATGACTCTCTTTGAAGCTTGGGATCGAATTCCCTCGGACGTTCTCACTTGGGTGAGTGTACTCTCAATTTTAACCTTCTTGGTTTCGTTGATTGTTGTTCCCATTATTTGTGCGCGTATTCCATCTAATTATTTTCACTCGAGTCGGCAACCTGAGACACGCTTTCGCCAACTACATCCTCTTGCTCATATCGTAATTTGGATAGTTAGGAACGTTATTTCCATAGTGCTAATTTGTGGCGGAATTTTGATGTTGGTTCTTCCCGGGCAAGGGCTTCTTACCATACTGATTGGTGTGGGTGTCGCCGATTTTCCTGGAAAATTTCGATTAGAAAAAAGACTAGTTTCATTGCCGGGAGTTTTTTCCGCAATAAACTGGGTGCGACGCAAGGCTGGAGTAGAGCCGTTACTTGTGGTGGATTAACGCTCTGAATTTTTCTAGACTAGTTGTCGAATAACCAACTTTGGATGTCTATAGAATGCGGTCTGAAGTAGCAAATCATTCTTCCGTCAGCTGTATTTGGAATCGTCTTAGGCCAGGGTGCCATCCCGTGTAAACAGTGTCGGTGTACTAAATAAGTTTCTCCTGGAGATACACTTATCGCTACACGACGACAATGTTCAAAGATGTGTTTGCGCATTTCTTGATAAGCCTGGGTTACATCAATATCGTGCCATTGATCCTGCCGGATCGAATTATAAATTTTTTGAAACTCCTGCTTTATAATCTCGTGTGATTTTTCCCATACAACAAAAGGTGCCGCATCTTTAGGGCTCTCAACTAGAGGAATCGCTAGTATGTAGGAGTGAGGTTCGCGTAGGTATCGTCTCCGTTGCAGTCCAACGGCAAGTAATCCATCTAAATGTGCAGCGTCACGATTTAGTCGGTAGCGAAATGTGGCCTCAGTTTCGGCTTGCATCGGTTTCGGGTACCCAGCAAAGCAAACCGAGATCTGTCCTTTGTCCAGATTGTCTGTTTTTAGATGCAGTATGTTATTAATAAACTCTGTAATATTTCCTTGCAATCTCGGCCCGTCTGTAACGCGGCCCTCTGCATCATTAGTTAACACATTAACACCGGCAAACCATGTATTCTGATACCGCATCCAGTGACTATTTTCCGCGGAATTAACTATTCCTTTGGTTACTGGAAGGGTGTGAGAAACCCAATTACGAATTCCTTCGTCAGACGGAAAAGAGCACCATCCCAACGTAAAATATTGTTTCGCCAGAGCTGAAAAATCCTGTTTCATGTCGTATCTATTTACACCATATGGTTAATAAATCGCTCTGTATGCTCAATCATGGCTTTGGGTTTCTCGGCATGTAACCAATGTCCGGCACCTTCAATAGTAGATATTTCTGCTTTAGGAAATAGTCTGTAAATTTCAGGATGATATTTCGATATGACGTATTCGGATAGAGCACCATTAACAAACAAGGCAGGCTTATCGTATATTTTGCCGTCTGCAGAAGGAAAACCGATTAGTTCACTCATTCCTGAATATAATGCCTGTAAGTTTATTCGCCAGTGATATTTTGATGAATCACGCACTAAATTTTGTGCAAGAAACATGCGTAGGCCAGCATCTGAAATAAGCGGTTCAAGGGTTGAATCAAAATCTTTACGATTTTGTATTTTCTCGAGATCGACACTCAATAATGTGGTTATTAAATCGATATGTGAATGACCGTAACTTACCGGTGCTATATCTACTACGGTTAATGATTTCACTAAGTCGGGTAATTCAAGGGCTAGAGTCATTGCTGTTTTGCCCCCCATGCTGTGCCCAACGACGTGAGGACAACTTAGGTCTAGATGACTAATCAATTCAGCAATATCAAATGCCATAGCTTTATAACTAACATCGTCACTCCACTCAGATCGTCCATGATTTCTAAGGTCAACGGTTATTACTGTGTTGCTTTGGGATAACCGTTTGGCAATAGAGTTCCAATTGCTTAAAGAGCCAAACAGGCCGTGCAAAATAATTATGGGTTCACCGCTGCCCGTAACCTGATGATGTAAATGCATTACTAGTTTAGAGCAATAATCTTCGTGCGTCGGATAACGCATTACCCAACCAACTCGAAAAACGTGCCGCTTCAGCCCCATCAATGACCCGATGATCATATGATAAACTCATTGGCAGGATTAATCGGGGTTGAAACTCTTGTCCATTCCAAACGGGTTGCATTTTGGCTCTTGATAAGCCCAAGATTGCAACTTCTGGGGTATTAACAATGGGCGTAAAACCCACTCCACCGATGCCGCCAAGACTGGAAATACTCATGCAACCCCCTTGAAGGTCGACAGATTTCAATTTTCCATTTCGAGCACGCGTGCTTGTTTCTGTCATTTCGGAGGCGAGTTCTAAAATTCCCTTTTTATCCACATCCCTGAAAACCGGAACCATTAGTCCATTAGGAGTATCTATCGCGATACCGATATTAAAATAGTGTTTAAAAGTTAGTCGTTCTCCGCCCGAGACAAGGGAGCAGTTAAATAACGGAAACGCTTTCATAGCATGGGTTAGTGCCTTCATTGCAATGGCGAGTAACGTTACTTTGACCGGTGCGGTTGATTTCTGCTGTTCTTGATTGATTTTTTTGCGAAAGGCTTCCAGTTCGGTTATATCCGCCTCATCATGATGAGTGACATGGGGGATGTTTATCCACGCGCGGTGCAGGTGTGCGCCCGATAGTTTCTTAATTCTTGGTGTGTCTATGGTCTCGACAGTGCCAAACTGGCGGAAATCAATATCTGGGATCGGCGGGATACCATTAGTCAGCGGAGCGTTTGGCGTCGAAGCTTGGCTTTGGGTGAGACTATTTTTAACGTATGCAATTATGTCTGACTTTAAAATACGACCTTTCGGCCCGGAACCGTAGACAACATTGAGTGGCGCACCGAGTTCGCGAGCGAAACGTCTTACTCCAGGACTTGCGTGGGCCAATGCATTTCCGGATCGTTCTGCCGGCGGTGGTAGAATAGGG
This sequence comes from uncultured Gammaproteobacteria bacterium, assembly GCA_905478855.1. Classification (GTDB taxonomy): domain Bacteria; phylum Pseudomonadota; class Gammaproteobacteria; order Arenicellales; family CAJQKF01; genus CAJQKF01. The sequence continues at coordinate 16,772 of CAJQKF010000067.1, read as the reverse complement.
AGGTCCGATCTAACTGACTCTTCTATGGGTTTGGTGTTTTTACTTATTGTTACGTTTTTCGGTTTTTTATTTTTAAGATTGCTTTCATCGACCTCGGGTTCGGTAATTTCGGCCCCAGAAGGTTCATCAATGGCTTCTGTCGTTGCTTCTAATAGCATGCCGATCACCGTTCCTTGAGCTACTTTATCCCCTGCGGACACGAGGATTTTTTCTATTGTGCCTTTTGCCGGTGATGGAATATCCATTGTCGCCTTATCCGATTCTAGGGTAATCAACGGTGTTTCTTCGACTACGCTATCGCCCGGGTTAACGAGAATCTCAATAACTTCAACTTCATCAAAGTCGCCTATGTCCGGTACGGTAATTTCTCTGCTCATTTCGTATCCTTGTTATATGCTGCGTGGATTCGGTTTTTCAGTATCAATGCCATATTTTTTGATGGCACCGGAAACTACTTTATTGTCAATAACATTACAGTCGGCTAAAGACTTAAGGGTTGTAACTACAATGTAATATCGATCTACTTCAAAAAAACGTCGCAAGTTTTTACGAGTATCACTACGGCCGAAGCCGTCGGTTCCCAGCACGCTGTATGACTGCGGTACGAATTCACGAATTTGCTCTGCATATGAAGCCATATAGTCAGTAGCGGCGATAACAGCTTTTGCATCTCCTTTGAGACACTCATGTACATAAGTGTCGCTTCTAGGTTTTTCTGGGTGCAACACATTCATACGTTTAACATCGCGACAGTCACGCGCTAATTGATTAAAACTGGTAACACTCCATGTTTCACTTCGCACGTCGTACTCGTCTAGTAGTATTCGAGACGCTTCCATTATTTCTCGTAAAATAGTTCCGCAACCTAATAAATGCACGAATACTTTACTTTTACCCTTATTTGAGTCAAGCCTGTACATCCCACGTAGAATACCGGCTTCTGAATTTTTCGGCATCTGCGGGTGGTGATAATTTTCATTCATGCAGGTGATGTAATAAAATACATTTTCCTGCTCTTTGAACATGCGACGAAGACCATCTTGGATGATCACAGCAAGTTCATAATGAAATGTCGGATCGTAGGATATGCAATTAGGAATAGTGCTCGCTAATATATGGCTGTGTCCGTCCTGGTGTTGCAAGCCTTCACCAGCGAGAGTTGTTCGACCCGCTGTGCCACCAATCAAGAATCCCCGGGCTTGCATGTCGCCAGCCGCCCAAGCTAGATCCCCAATTCGTTGAAAACCAAACATGGAATAGTATATATAAAACGGTATCATCGGCAGGTTGTGGTTGCTATAAGACGTCGCAGCCGCCATCCAAGATGACATTGCGCCCGGCTCATTTATCCCTTCCTGAAGAACCTGGCCTTTTTTATCTTCCTTGTAGAACATTAATTGATCATGATCTTCCGGTTCATATAATTGTCCCTTCGGCGAATATATACCCAGTTGTCGGAACATGCCTTCCATGCCGAAGGTTCGCGACTCATCCGGTACGATAGGCACGATTCGCTTGCCGATATTCTTGTCGCGTACCAACGTGCTTAGAATTCTAACGAATGACATAGTGGTAGAAATTTCACGGTCGCCCGTATCTTCCAATTGAGAATTGAATGCATCTAAGTCGGGAATTTCCAGTGGTTCCGAGCGCGATCGTCTGCTGGGTAAGTACCCACCTAACGCCGCTCGTTGCTTTTTCATATATGTTATTTCAGGGCTATCGTCGCTTGGTTTGTAATAGGGTGCCTCGATAACCTCCTCATCAGATAGCGGAATGTTGAAGCGATCACGAAATGCGATTAATGATTCTTCCGCCATCTTCTTTTGTTGATGGGTTATATTTTGTCCTTCACCCGATTCTCCCATGCCATAGCCTTTCACTGTTTTAGCAAGAATGACCGTCGGCTGTCCGCTATGTTGAATAGCTGCAGCGTACGCTGCATATACTTTATGTGGATCATGCCCACCTCGATTTAGTCTCCAGATATCCTTGTCGGTCATATTCGAGACCATCGCCTCTAATTCTGGGTATTTGCCAAAAAAATGTTTGCGAGTATATGCGCCGCCATGTGCTTTAAATGCCTGATATTCGCCGTCTACTGCTTCCTCCATTCGTTGTTTTAGCAAACCATGTGTATCTCGCATTAATAAAGGGTCCCAGTAGGAGCCCCAAACAACTTTTATAACATTCCAACCGGCTCCCCTAAATTCACCCTCTAGTTCTTGTATTATTTTTCCATTGCCCCGAACCGGGCCGTCGAGTCGTTGTAAATTACAGTTAACAACAAATATGAGGTTATCCAGTTGTTCTCGGCCAGCAAGAGAGATAGCGCCCATTGATTCAGGTTCATCCATTTCACCATCACCCATGAACGCCCAAATTTTGCGTTTCGAGGTTTCCAGCATTTCTCGATTGTGCAGATACTTCATAAATCGAGCCTGATAAATTGCCTGCAACGGACCAAGACCCATGCTAACGGTGGGAAATTGCCAGAAGTCCGGCATTAACCAGGGATGTGGATAAGAAGATAGACCACCGGGATCGACCTCCTGTCTAAAACGATCCATGTCTTTCTCGTCTATGCGTCCTTCCAAAAATGATCGGGCATAAATACCCGGTGCACTATGGCCCTGTATAAAGACTAAATCACCACCATGGTCATCCGCGGGTGCATGCCAAAAATGATTGAATCCAACGTCGTATAAGGTTGCTGAAGATGCAAAACTGGCAATATGTCCACCCAGTTCTGAAGTCTGCTTGTTGGCACGCATCACCATGACCATTGCGTTCCATCGAATGATCGAGCGTATTCGCCACTCCATGGCCGAATCTCCGGGGCTACGTTGCTCTTTCTCTGGAGGAATGGTGTTTATGTATGAAGTTGTCGCACGGTAAGGAATATAGGTGCCTGAACGGCGTGCCTGCTCAATCATTACCTCAATCAGATAATGGGCTCGAACCGGTCCTTCCCGCTCCAGAACAGCATTCAGAGCCTCTAGCCATTCCTGTGTTTCTTGCGGATCCACATCGTCTTTCGAATTGATTATTTTCATTTATCACTCCTACATCAATTACACCGTGGTCAGACTGGAGCGAGCAAGAACCCCAGCAGATACGAATCAGTTACATTAAATATTAGCATGGTTTTTCAATAATCGATGTGACTGCAATTTAACGCCTAACTTGCCTGTGTCATAGCCTGTCTATTTCGGCTCGTGGTTAGCAGTTCCTTAAGATAATACCCGGTATATGATCCCTCAGTTGCAGCAACCTCTTCAGGGGTGCCACAGGCAATTATTCTGCCACCGCCGTTGCCTCCCTCGGGGCCCAGGTCTATTACCCAATCAGCGGTTTTTACGACGTCTAGATTGTGCTCGATAACAACAACCGTATTACCATGATCTCGCAGACGATGAAGCACCACTAGTAACTGGCGTATATCGTGAAAGTGTAGCCCGGTTGTTGGTTCATCCAGCACATACAGTGTTCTGCCGGTATCCCTTTTAGATAATTCTCTCGCCAGTTTTATACGCTGAGCCTCTCCTCCTGATAGTGTAGTCGCGCTTTGTCCTAGTCTTATATAAGATAACCCAACATCTAAAAGTGTGTCGAGTTTCCGTTTTACCACCGGGATAGCGCTAAAAAACTCGGCCGCGACCTCGATTGTCATATCTAGAACGTCACTTATATTTTTACCCTTGTATCGGATATCTAGTGTTTCTCGATTGTAGCGAGCACCTTTACAAATATCGCACGAGACATAAACATCGGGCAGAAAGTGCATTTCTACTTTTATCAAACCGTCACCTTCACAAGCCTCGCAACGTCCGCCTTTAACATTAAATGAAAATCGGCCGGGCTTATATCCGCGGGCCCGTGCTTCTTGGGTGGCGGTAAAAATTTCTCGGATCGGTGTAAACAGACCCGTGTAAGTCGCAGGGTTGGATCGGGGTGTCCGTCCAATAGGGCTTTGATCAATATCGATGATCTTGTCAAAGTTTTCCAAGCCGTTTATTTCCTTATGCGCTTCTGGCCTAAGTCGACTGCCATTTAGGTGTTGGGCAATAGCGGGATAAAGTGTTTGGTTTATGAGTGTGGACTTTCCTGATCCGGATACGCCCGTTACACAAGTTAGAAGACCAACAGGGATATCAACATCAATATCGTTTAAGTTATTTCCGGATGCACCGCGTATTGAGATCATCTTCGTAGGCTGGGCGGGTGTTCTTAGATCCGGTATAGGAATACACTCTTTTCCCGACAGATATTTACCTGTTAATGAATTAGGATTAGCTTTAACTTCCTCAGGTGTCCCAATAGCAACAATATTACCGCCGTGAATACCCGCTCCCGGCCCTATGTCGACGACCAAATCAGCTTCCATAATAGCTTCTTCGTCATGTTCTACAACGATGATGGTGTTGCCTAAATCACGTAAGTGAGTCAGCGTACTTAAGAGCCTTGAGTTGTCCCGTTGATGCAAACCGATTGAGGGCTCATCGAGAATGTACATGACGCCAACTAAGCCGGAACCAATTTGTGATGCCAATCGGATACGTTGGGCTTCTCCGCCGGATAGACTTTCTGCTGACCGATCCATGGTTAAATAGTTGAGCCCGACATTAACCAAAAATCTGAGGCGATCGCTGATCTCTTTGATTATTTTATCGGCGATGCTGGCCCGCCGACCGTGTAGTTCAAGAGACTCTAGTAACTCAAGTGATTGGCCTACGGCCATTGAAGTGATGGTGCTAATAGTGACACCAGAAATAAACACATGGCGTGCTTCGGTTCGTAATCTACTACCTGCACAATGACCACATTTTTGTGTGCTGCGGTATTTTGCTAAGTCTTCTCGAATCGTGTTTGAGTCCGATTCACGATAGCGTCGCTCCATATTTGGAATGATACCTTCAAACGGATGTGTACGATGGCTGGTACCACCATGATGGCGAACGTATTCAAACTTAATCGCTTCGCGGCCGCTGCCATGAAGTAGTATTTTCTGCAATTTACTCGGTAATGATTCAAACGAAGCCTCGATTTGGAAATTATAGTGAGCAGCAAGACTTTGCAACATGCTGAAATAAAAAGCACTGCGCCTACTCCACCCTGCAATCGCTCCCTCGGCAAGGCTTAATGAGGCATCGAATATTACCCTCTCAGGATCGAAAAACTGGCGAACCCCAAGCCCGTCGCACGAAGGGCAGGCTCCTGCCGGGTTATTAAAAGAGAAAAGACGCGGTTCAAGTTCACCCAATGCATAGCCACAGTGAGGGCAGGCATACTTGGCGGAAAATAACAGACTATGCTCTTCACCCCCTTCTTCATTTGGTAGAATGATAACCCGTGTAAGGCTGTCGGCAAGGGCGAGGGCCGTTTCAAATGACTCGGCTAATCGTTGTTCGTTTCCTTCTCGAATAATTAAGCGATCTATAACAACTTCAATTGTATGCTTAAAGTTTTTCTTAAGTTGAATTTCATTCGAAAGCTCCAGCACGTTGCCATCAATTCTAGCTCTGAGAAAACCTTGTCCGTGAAGTTCTGCGAGCAATTGCTGGAATTCTCCCTTGCGTTCCTGCACTACCGGGGCAAGCAGTAAAATCTTGCTGCCTTGCGGCAAGGCCATCACTTCATCAACCATTTCAGAAACAGTTTTGGCTTCCAGTGTTACGTCGTGGTCGGGACAACGAGGTTCACCAATGCGAGCAAATAACAATCGCAAGTAATCGTATATTTCGGTGACCGTTCCAACCGTTGAACGGGGGTTATGTGATGATGTTTTTTGTTCAATACTAATCGCTGGAGATAACCCTTCAATCAGATCGACATCAGGCTTTTCCATCAGTGAAAGAAACTGTCGGGCATAGGTGGACAATGATTCGACATATCGTCGTTGCCCTTCTGCGAAGATTGTGTCAAATGCTAGGGAGGATTTTCCAGAACCTGATAATCCGGTAATTACTACTAGTTTATCTCTAGGTAAATCGAGGTCGATTCCACGCAAATTATGTGTGCGTGCGCCGCGTATGTTTATTGTCTGTAGACTCACGATGGTTTCCGTCAAAAAACCTGATACTATACGCCGCCCGTTGTCTTATGTGTCAGCACATATTGATTAATTTAGTGTTAAAGAAGAAATAATTCATGCCTGCCAGTTCCACGACAATGAACCCGGTCGAACGTAAAGCTGTAGTGTCGCTGGCACTTATATTTGCATTGAGAATGCTTGGCTTGTTTATTATCTTGCCAGTCATCGCTATTGCGGTTCGGGATATCCCGGAAGCTACGCCGACATTAGTCGGGTTAGCCATCGGTATGTACGGACTCACCCAAGCAATGTGTCAAATTCCGTTCGGGTTCTGGTCTGATCGATATGGTCGTAAAAAGGTTATCACGGTCGGCCTACTAATCTTTGCTGTTGGCAGTGTCGTAGCTGCGATGTCGGATAATATCTACTTGATCATCATGGGTCGTGCGCTGCAAGGTGCTGGTGCCGTTGCAGCGGCTATTTTGGCACTAGTAGCCGATCTAACCCGTGAGCAACAGCGTATAAAGGCGATGGCCATGATTGGCGGCAGTATAGGCCTTTCCTTTATGGCGGCTTTAATATTGGGCCCGATACTCTATGAGCATGTTGGATTATCGGGTATTTTTCTTATAACCGGGGCGCTGGCTCTGGGAGTTCTGCCAGTTTTGTGGTGGTGGACGCCGAATCCAAAGGTTTCAAGCCGTTCCAAGGGGTTAAAATTTAACAAGGAAAATGCACGGAACTTATTGGGTAATCGTTCACTGTTTGGTTTTTACATTGGAATTTTTATCCTACATTTCAGTTTGACCGCATTCTTTGTGGTTGTTCCCCTTGAACTTGTCGATCAATTACAGTGGGGTCTTGCAGATCATTGGAAACTCTATGTGCCGATTCTCGTTATGTCCGTAGTGGGTATGGTTCCAGTGTTAGTGTTGGCGCATAAGTGGCAAAAACACCGGCTTGCATTGGCCGTTGGTATTTTCCTCATGATGGCTGCACAGATTGTTTTTGCTGTTCCTGAAGAGCACATTATGTCTGTGGTAGTCGGTTTATGGTTGTATTTTTGTGGATTTAATGCACTTGAAGCAATGTTGCCGTCATTAGTTTCTCGTCTGGCTCCGGCGGGTGCACGCGGAACCGTAATGGGCATTTATAATACTTTTGAATTCACCGGTATATTTCTAGGTGGTTTGTGTTCCGGAGTAGTATATTCTGTGTACGGGGCACTCGGTGTGTATACGTTGTCGCTGGGTGTTTTGGGGGTTTGGTTGGTGGTTATTCTACTCATGAAGCCGTTGAAACTCTTGCACAGCCTGACGGTAAAGCTTGCACCGAATTTTTCTGAGACGAAGATCTTTGCGCAACTACAATCGCTCGATGGTGTAGAAGATACAACGTTGTTCCCTGACGAAGGACTCGGCTATATTAAGGTTAATGAAAAGATTTTTAAAAGACAATCAATAGAGAGCGTGCGCGGTGTGGAACTTTTGTGAATTATTACCCACGCACTCGAATTTAATATTAGTTCGTGCCAATATTGGCCGTACAAACTACGTTTAAGAGGTAAACACATGGCAAAGGGTATAAATAAGGCAATTATTGTGGGACATCTGGGACGGGATCCGGAAGTTCGTTATTCTGCAAATGGAAGTGCAATTGCTAATGTGTCGATCGCGACAACGGAAAGCTGGAAAGATAAACAAACCGGTGATCGGCAGGATAAAACAGAGTGGCATCGAGTGGTTTTTTTCAACCGTTTGGCAGAAATTGCAGGAGAGTACTTAAAGCGAGGAGCTCAAGTGTACATTGAAGGTCGCTTACAAACCCGGAAGTGGGAAGATAAGGATGGTCATGAGCGCTACACTACAGAAATTGTAGCCAACGATATGCAGATGTTGGGTGGTCGTGGTAATGACATGGGCGGAGGTGGAGGTGGTGAATCTTCGTATGGTGGTGGCGGTGGTCGCTCTTCCGGTGGGGGAGGTGACGGTGGCCGTTCCTCCGGCGGTGGCGGCAGTAATTCCCGTCCTCAATCACAGGCTCCATCCCAAGCTCCATCACAACCGTTTGATGATTTTGATGATGATATCCCGTTCTAGAGGTTACCTAGGCGCTATACTATAAGTTTTTAACCTAAGAGCCCCGTTATTGCGGGGTTTTTGCTATGGGCTGAAAACATCAGGATCAAACAAAGTAGGTTCATGGTTTAGTAGGCTAAGCACTTTCAAAAAATCTTCCCGGCTTAGTGTCGTTGTCATTCGATTGTCTAGAGGATGAAAGTGAACATTTTTAAAAGATAAAATTTTGCTATCCATTAAAAATTTTACTGAATTAACCGGGGCATTTACTAAAGCCAAAGGTGACACAGCACCCGGAATAACCCCCAGGTTTTCCATGAGTCTCTGCTCTGAGGCAAAAGAAAAATTTCCCGCATTAAAATATTTTGCAAGTTGCTTCAAATTGACTTGTCGATTCTCTAAAAGTGTTATGAGCCACATTTTGCCTTTCTTGTTGCGTACAAATAGATTCTTCGTGTAAGCACCTTCAGCGGACGTTCGATGGGCGCGGGAGTCATCCACTGTGCGCATTGCAGTGTGGGTGATAGTTGAATTATTTATATCGTTTTCTGTTAGCCAGTTGAGAAGCTTGTCAGAAGACCAAAGCGGTGGAGTTTCGTTCATGGTTTTGGATGCTATTTATCTTCGAATTTTTAGCTAGAGTATTCTTGCCAATACTAACTTGACATAAAAGCGGCGTCGATAGGTGTTTTTCTTTGCTTCTCACATATAGTTAGGTTTTCCCTGGCAACTGCCCTGATATAATACCAGCCAGAATTTTTTACTCGAGATTTAAAACGTAATGACGACATCGAATGATGAAACCCCGATATCCGGTTATAGTGGACAAAGCATGAGTATTTTTGATCGTGAGTTAGAGCCCGTTTCAATATCGGACTTTGCAGAACGTTCATATTTAAATTATTCAATGTACGTCATTCTTGATCGCGCACTACCGAATATTGCGGATGGCTTAAAACCGGTTCAACGACGAATCGTATATGCCATGTCTGAGCTAGGACTCAGTGCGAATGCAAAGTTTAAGAAGTCAGCGCGAACAGTTGGTGATGTACTAGGTAAATTTCATCCCCACGGCGATAGCGCGTGCTATGAGGCCATGGTGTTAATGGCGCAGAATTTTAGCTTCCGTTATCCATTGGTTGATGGACAAGGTAATTGGGGTTCACAGGACGAGCCTAAATCATTTGCGGCAATGCGTTATACCGAGTCGCGTCTTACAAAATTTAGCCAATTGATGCTGTCCGAACTTGGGCAAGGGACTGTTGATTGGGGTCAAAACTTTGATGGAACGTTGCTTGAGCCGTTAGTCTTGCCCGCACGAGTGCCGTCAGTATTGTTAAATGGCGGGAGTGGCATAGCGGTGGGAATGGCAACGGATATTCCTCCTCACAATATGCGCGAAATCGTAAGTGCCTGTATCCATTTACTAGAAAATAAAAAAGCCACAGTAGTAGATCTTATGCTGCATGTTAAGGCGCCTGATTATCCAAGTGATGCTGAAATCACATCTTCAAGCGAAGACTTATTAAAGATCTATGAAACCGGTAATGGCTCAGTTCGCCAACGTGCGGCTTGGGATCAGGAAAACAGTAATGTCATCGTTAGGGCGCTTCCTTATCAAGTTTCTGGAAACCGGGTGCTTGAGCAGATTGCGGCGCAAATGTTAGCGAAAAAACTTCCCATGGTTGCTGATGTTCGTGATGAATCCGATCATGAGAATCCGATACGGTTGGTCATTGAGCCTAGATCAAATCGAGTTGATCTAGAGCAAATGATGACCCATTTGTTCGCAACAACAGATTTAGAAAAGAGCCATCGTGTCAATATGAACATGATTGGTCTGGATGGTAAACCCCGTGTTTATGACTTAAAGACTTTGCTTGTTGACTGGTTGGAATTTAGAAAGCAAACGGTGACCCGTCGCCTTGAATATCATCTCGATAAGATTTTAAAGCGTCTGCATATTCTAGAAGGTTTATTAATCGCTTATTTGAATATCGACGAAGTGATTCGAATTATACGAATGGAAGATAAGCCGAAGCCTGTATTGATTGAGAGATTTAATTTAAGTGACAAACAAGCGGAATCGATTCTTGACTTAAAGTTACGACATCTGGCGCGGCTTGAGGAAATGAATATTCGCAGCGAGCAAGATGAACTTTCCATCGAAGAACAAAAGATACAAAAACTATTATCATCATCAGCCCGTCTTAAGCGCTTGATGCGTGATGAGCTTCTGGCTGTGGCTGAAGAGCATGGAGATGATAGACGTTCGCCACTTATTCAACGGAATGCGGCAAGAGCATTAGATCAAACTGAATTAATTCCATCGGAAGCGATAACGATTGTGTTATCTCAAAAGGGTTGGATTCGTGCCGCCAAGGGACATGAAGTTGATTCTGAAAAACTAGCGTATCGTTCAGGTGATGAATTTCTTCATGCTGTGAAAGCAAAATCCAATGAGCAGATCGTTACTATCGATTCAACAGGTCGTACCTATGCGTTATCCGCTCATACTTTGCCTTCCGCCAGAGGAATGGGCGAACCGCTTAGCAGTCAACTTAATCCAGTTGCTGGAGCCACCTTCCATGGTGTTATGTCGGAAAGCGAAAGTTTGCACTACCTATTAGCGACCGATGCGGGCTATGGTTTCGTTGCGGCTCTCAGTGATTTGGTTACCCGCAATAAGGCGGGTAAAACGACTCTAAATGCAGGAAGTTCCAATGTGATGACACCTGTTCCTGTTTTCGATATGGAGACTGACCTCGTTGCTTGTGTTAGCGATAGTGGCCGACTATTGGTATTTAGTGTGGCCGATCTACCAAAACTCGGTCGTGGAAAAGGGGTGAAAATGCTGAACATACCCACGAAAAAGTATGCTGCTGGCGAAGAAAAAATGAGTAATGTCATCGTGCTGCAAAAAGGTGAGGGACTTAAAGTGAATTCTGGTAAAAGGTTTTTAAATCTTAAATCATCGGAATTGGAAACTTATATTGGTGAGCGCGCGCAACGGGGGAAAACTCTACCGCGGGGTTTTCAGAAAGTTGATGATATTCAAGTAATAGGTTAGGTTTGACGTTTCTCCAGTAATTCTCTCAAAATCTTGGGGCTTGGTTAGTAACCGTAATAGATCGATTAGATGTTTACAGAATGTATCGTCTACAGAGTTAGTCTAATCGTTTCTATTCTTCATAGAAAGCGTGTCCAATCTCGGCCCACTTGGGTTTATGTTTACTTATCCGCTGATACGCAGGGCAATCAGTTCGATGTGTACCGGGTAGATAGCCTATAGACATTAAGAACTCACCGGTAATTTCGCCGCCTGTAAATTTAAATGTTTTTTTAAATAGCGTAACCCATTCGTGTTTTTTTAAGGGATGATGGGCCTCAATCCACATGGCGAAACTTGAAAACTCGTCAATCAGCTTAAGCACAACATTTGCATTATGAATGACCGATGAAATTTTTAGTTTATTTCGAATGATCTCGGCATTATTTAAAAGTCTTTCAATATCAGTATCGTTATATTCTGAAATTTTCTGAATATCGTAGTGATCAAATGCCTCTCTAAAGGCTGATCGTTTTTTAAGTATAAGCCCCCAATTTAAACCGGCTTGATTAATTTCAAGAACTAATCGTTCAAAAAGCCGTCCATCGTCATGCTCTGGAAAACCGTATTCATTGTCATGATAGTACCCATGTACGTCATCTCCAATTGCATAATCGCAATACCAGCTCATAAGTTACTCAAATCATGTTAGAGGGTGCATGTGGAATATTAGGTTTCTACTGATTTGTTGTAGGATTCCAAAAATGGTTTCAGATTTAATGGTTTACCAATGTAATAACCTTGGGCGTAAAAACATCCTAGTTCATTAAGTGTTTCAATTTGTTTGTCATTTTCAACACCTACGGCAACAACTTTAATTTTCATGCTATTGGCCAAAGTTAAAATGCTAGTGATGAGACTAGTATCGCCTTGTCTTGCCCCAATTTCATTAACGATTGCTTTTGAAATTTTTATTTGATCAATGGGAAGACGATTAATTACACTGAGTGCTGATGATCCAGTACCAAAATTATCTATAGCAATCGAAAACCCAAAATCTTTAAGCTGTCTTATATTGTCGATAGCATTCGAGTTTTCAATTAAGGCCTCACTATCGCTTATTTCAATAACTAATGATTCGGGTTTAACCCCGGTAATTTCTAGAATACTTTTGATCGATTCAACAATCTCTGTGGAGTTAAGAAATACGGGGAAAACATTGACGTGAACGGGCACATTTAAGCCACTATCCTGAAGTGTGCGGACCGCAGCACAAGATTTTTGAAAAATTCTGCGGTCGATATCCATTAATTGTCCGCTCTTCTTTGCAAAAGGTAAAAACGATGATGCTGGCATATACCCCGTTTCAGGGTGCTGCCAATACAAAAGGGCTTCTACGCCAACCGGCATATTGGTGGAAAGTTCCACGATAGGTTGCAGTTGAATGTTGAATTCGTCATTTATAATTGCCTTACGAAGTTCTGATTCTAGGTCTAATGCCCGATCGACATTGGTTAACATATTCGGTTCAAATCGCACGATTTTGTTTCCGCCGGATGCTTTTGCCTCGGTGGAGGCAATATGTGCATTCCGAATTAGTTCGTTTGCGACCACTTCAAATGTTTCCGGTAAGGCTATACCAATGCTAAATTTAACATTAACTCTATGAATACCAACAAGAATTGCTGGAGATAGTTCGTTTCGTAGATCTTTGGCTATTTCAAGAGACTCGTTATAACCACTAATTCCGTCCAACGCAATCATATAGCTTCCGCTACTAAAATAACCGACAAAGTTTGGTTCTTTAACGAAGTTGCTCAGAACATTAGCATTGCGTTGAATTATGGCATCGCCGATATCAAATCCTAGACTGTTGTTATATCGTTTTAATTCATCAATCTCGATAAAAACAATTCCGACACGGGGTGCATCTTCACCAAATTTTTTTATTCTACTTTCGAGTTCAGAGAAGAATGAGGTCCTATTCAATAGACCAGTCTGTCTATCGTGAGAGTCAACCCGGGCCTCGCGGAGTTCTTGGATATTGTGCTGCTGGTCAAGTCTTGCAAGGGCAATAGCTGCCGCACATTGTTCGGCAAATAGTGACAGGGTCATTAATATTTCAAATGTATCAACGTCGAGGTTTTGGCTGCTCATTCCAAGAGCCCCGAGTTGCTGTAATTTGCTACTGATCGGAACCGAAAAATGTATAAAACCAGGTTGTTTGGGATCTTTGCCAAATTGGGACTGATTTAGTTCCATGACTTTTGTAGCCAGTGATATGAGCTTTTGGTCTATGTTTCCGACGCTGGCCGTGAGTTCACCGTCTGAACGAACCAAATAGAGACAAATATCCTTTTCGTCTAATAGAAGTCTTGCCTGATTGATTATTTTTTCTAATGCTCTGTCCAGAGACTCAGATTGGTTTATCGCTTTTGTGCTTTCCAGAACGGTTTCTACTGATTTTAGGCGGCGCGTTAGAACATCGGTCTCGAATTGCTGTTCAATTAGGTATTTGGATAATTTACGTAGATTTAATTCCTTTTCGATTACATAAAAACTAAACAATCCGACTAATAAAAGCATACATAGTTGCACGATTTCTCGAGGTAGCCAATCTGGAAGACTGGTGAATGATTCGTTGGAAAATAAGCTCAATGTGAATACGACTAGTATTCCGATTACGATAGACGTCATCCATAATTGAAGTCGACGTTGGTCTATTGATTTCAAGGAGATTTCAGAATTATTGCGGCCTAGTCCGGCTTTTCCTGCGGATATTTTTGCATCGTCAGTAGCTAGCGGTATAGGTTTCGTCCAGACAGAATTGCTGTCTTTGTCTGATACCTTGTTGATAGACTTTTGATTTGTTGTGCTCATTTATTGTTTAGTCTTTGTGAGCTGAAAAATTTTCCAAACACTAATTACTTCCATATAACGGTTCATGGTGCGTTGATAAGTTCACACACTCACTGTTGTAGCATGCTCTATAGAGGGGTAAGCGTCAAGTATTGCGGGGGGTGCCGCTCTGCGGAACGTAGAGCGGTTTACTGACAGTGCAATGTTATTTATTGTCTGGAACCTTAATTTTAAAATGGTAACGCGAGATCGGGTCTGACTAGTGTAAATAAAGCTCTAAACTTATCCTGTATTTCACTTATCCCTTCCACGGAAGTCGCTTCGAAGCGTAAAATTGCAGTGGGTGTCGTATTCGACGCGCGAACTAATCCAAAACCATTAGAAAACTCCACACGTAGACCATCTATTGTATGTGTAGTTGCGTTTGTAAAGTTTGCATTAGCTACCAGTTCTTTAATGAGTTCGTGCTGCTGGCCTTCTTGAAGCTCTAGGCGTAACTCCGGAGTGTTGATAGGATTGGGTAGTTTAGAGAAAACAGTATCAGGAGATTCGTCCTTATTTGATAAAAGCTCTAATAGACGTGCCCCCGTGTAGAGTCCATCATCGAAACCATACCAGCGTTCCTGGAAAAAAATATGTCCGCTCATTTCCCCCGCGAGGGCTGCACCACTCTCGCGAAGCTTGGACTTAATCAATGAGTGACCGGTTTTGTACATAGTCGCTACGCCACCCATATCCTCAATAGCTGAACGTAGGGCTGCAGTACATTTCACGTCAAAAATTATTTCCGCACAGGGTTGTCTGTTTAAAATATCTTCGGAAAAAAGAATCATTTGCCGGTCAGGCCAAATGACTTCCCCTGTGCTGGTAACTACTCCCAATCTATCCCCATCACCATCGAATGCTAGACCTATGTCAGCATCGTTATCTCGCACAGCTTGCTTCAGATCGACCAAGTTCTTTTCATCGATCGGATCGGGATGATGATTTGGAAAAGTGCCGTCTACGGTCGTAAATAGTTCAATTGTCTCGCATCCGAGACGATTGTATAACTCAGGCGCTAGAGCACCTGCAACACCATTACCACAATCGATAACGATCTTGAATTTTTTATTCAAGTGGACATCGGATATGATTCGATCAAGATACAGTTCATTAACATCTTGATTTTCGCAATTTCCCGATCCTTTCAGGAAGTTTCGGTCAGTGATTCTTTTATAGAGATCCTGTATTGCGTCACCAGATAAAGTTGATCCACCAATCATGACTTTGAAGCCATTATAGTCAGGTGGGTTATGGCTACCCGTAATGGATACTGATGCACCACTGTCTAGATGATGAGTTGCGAAGTAGACGACAGGTGTTGGTACCATGCCTATATCTATGACATTGGCACCTGTTGATACGATTCCTCGAACAAGTGCATCTCGCATTGCCGGCCCCGATAGTCGTCCGTCCCGACCAACGACAACGGAGGAATTACCCTGATTAATTGCTTCGCTGCCAATAGCCTGTCCGATTAGTTCAACCCACTGATCATTTAAGGTTTTTCCGACGATACCGCGAATATCGTATGCTTTAAAAATTTCTGCTGGAATAGGAATCATAGTTATTAATTTGCTTTGTGTATGGCTCGTTTTTCGACAGCTAAGGCACTTTCGTGCACCGCTTCGGATAGAGTCGGGTGGGCGTGAATGGTTCTGGCTAGGTCTTCAGCGCTGGCCTTGTACTCCATCGCTAGGACTAACTCTCCTATTAACTCTGAGGCGTGAGGCCCAACGATATGTGCACCGAGAACTAGATCTGTTTTAGCGTCTGCAATAATTTTTACGAATCCTGCAGTTTCCCCCATTGCCTTGGCGCGTCCTGTAGCTGCGAAGGCAAAAGTCCCACAATTCGTTTTAATATTTGCGGCCGCACATTCATCTTCTGTTTTACCGACCCATGCGATTTCTGGGTGGGTGTAGATAACCCAAGGCACGGTGTTGAAGTCAACGTGCCCGTGTCCAGTCGAAATTCGCTCTGCGACAGCTACTCCTTCTTCCGATGCTTTATGAGCAAGCATTGGGCCTCGGACAACATCACCAACAGCGTATACGCCAGCCATGCTGGTGTTACAGTGATCATCAACCACTATAAATCCTTTGCTATCGGTTTCAATTAAGCAGTCATCATCGAAAAGGCCATCGGTAACTGGTTTTCTGCCCACGGCGACAATTAATTTATCAAATTCCTCAGATTCTACTTTATTGTTAAGTTCGTACTCGACGTCACACTTCCCGTCATTAACATCGGCCCGTTTAACCATTGCGCCGAGTTTTATTTTTAGTCCCTGTTTTTTTAGTTGCTTGAGTGCTTCGCGTCGAACATTTTTGTCGGCAAGGGCCAGAAAATCAGCAGCGGCTTCCAAAATGGTGACTTTTGCACCCAATCGTCGCCATACACTGCCGAGTTCCAGACCGATAACACCGGCACCAATAATTCCGAGGCTGGCGGGTACTGTGTTAAATTCGAGAGCCCCTGTAGAATCAACGATAACGTCTTCATCGATAGGCAGGCTGGGCAGTGTAATTGGCGTAGATCCGGTAGCAAGAATAATGTGATTGCCACTGATAGACTCAATGCTTCCATCGACAGACTCAACGGATATATCACGGTTTTTATGTAACCGACCATGTCCATGAAAAACCTTTATTTTATTAGCTTTGAGTAACATTCCAACACCGCTCGTTAACTCACTGACTATTTTTTC